>JAQFVJ010000017.1 GCA_029439525.1 Caballeronia sp. BR6202001591004 | reverse complement strand
CGATGCCGAGGATTTCGCCGCGCAACGCGTAGGCTGATCGTTCAGACCATTGCCGCGCAAGGAAATCCGCGCGTCGGCACACATCGAAATGCGTAACGATCGCGTAAAAACTAGGAGGGGCCGCTCTCCGAGCGGTCCTTCGTCTTTCTGGCAAGCCCGTCACCATGAACACGATTCACGTCGCGAACGGCGATTACGCGGTCCAATCCTTCACCGAAGCCCTGAAGCTCGCGGAGCGCGACGATCTCGTGGTCGGCCCGCTGCGCGACATCGACGATTCGTCATTCAATCGCGCGGCATTCTGGCGTCAGGTGCTCAACAGCGCGAAAGATTTCGAGAAGACGATCTCGAGGAGCAACAGGCGTTGCTCGGTGGCCTCGCGCGCGGCGAAACGCAGATCGTCATCTGGCACGGCCAGAGCGCCGGCGATCAGTTGATGCTGCGGCGCGTGGCGTTTCACTTGCGCAATGCGCCGCAACGCCTGAACGAAGCGAAACTCAGTGCGCAGGATCTGTTGATCGCGACGAACGACACCGCGCCGATTTCCGTGCTGCGCATCAGTCGGCTCGCGCTCGAGTGGCGGAAGCCAAGTACGCGAGCGCGGAAAACCGTCGCCTGCGCGACAACATGCTCGTGTCCGGTACGTGGCTCGATGTCGATGAAACTTTGCTGACGCTCGCGAGCCCGGAGTTTCAGCCGGCGCTGAAAATCGTCGGCGAAGCGATGAGGCACAGCTTCGATTTCGTCCTGAGCGATTCGATCGGCTTCTGGCGCTGCCGGGAACTGGTCACGGCGGGACGGCTCTTAAGATTCGCGGCACGCTGTCGGACGGCGGAAGTGGGCCGCTGACGCGCCGCGCATTTCCACCGCTCACATGACAACGAATAAAAAACCATCCATTTAGACATGGCTCGTACCAAAGCGCCCGACCACGAATCCCAACGCGAACAGATTCTCGAATTCGCCGCCGCGAAATTCGCGCAGACAAGCTATCCGAGTACGTCGATGCCCGACCTCGCCGCGAGCGGCACGTCCAAGGCGCGACTTTATCACTATTTTACGAAAGCAAGGAAGCGATTCCCTTCGATCTGCTCGACAGCTACACGAAGCGGCTGATGCTGATCATCGCGGAAGTGGAAGGCGCGAGCCAGCGACGCGGACTCGGCGAGCGCGAGGCGTTTGCGGATCTGGTGCGCGCGTTTTTCGCCGAATACGAGACCTCGCACAGCCGGCACGTCGCGCTGCTCAATGACGTCAAGTATCTGGAATTTGGAAGACACGCAGCGCGAGATCGTGCTCGACCGTCAGCGCGATGTGGTCGCGGCGTTCGCGCGGCAACTGGCGTGCGCCTATCCGAAACGCGTCACGAAAGATAACCAGACCGCGCTCACGATGATGGTGTTCGGCATGATCAACTGGACCTTCCACGTGACTCAGGCTGGGCGGCAAGCTCGGCTACAAGGACTTCGCCGAGCAGGTCGTCGACATGATCGAGCGTGGCTTGAGCGGCGAGCAGTAAGAAATGCTGCGTCGCAATGTGAGGATTACTTCGGCGTTCGTTGCTTTTACACAAAGAAGCTAAATTACTAATTTAAAACGAGTTCACACGTTTTCAGTAGCCATTTAGAACGTGCCCTTCAGACCATTTTAAGGGTTTTTCCGTATCTGTTTCATGGTGATCCGGTAAAATTCATCTTGCTATGCAGCATGATGAATGAGGAGGAATATCGTGGAACTAGCCATCAACCGCACCGCCGAGCAAATCGTCGCGAGCGATCGTCCGCTGCCGGACGCCGCGCGCTTGCCGGTTCACGATCCGCGAACTGTCCTCCGCGGATCGTGAACGCATGCTCGCGCACTTCCTCGCGCTCGACGAAGACGATCGCCTCCTGCGCTTCGGCCAGATTGTGCTGGACCATGTGATCGAAAACTACGTCCACAACCTCAATTTCGCGAATGACATCGTGTTCGGCGCGTCGCTGGAACTGATCGGCGTCGGCCATCTGGCCTATCTGCCTGCGGAAGGCGACAAGCGCACCGCCGAATTCGGCGTGTCCGTCCGGAAAGCGCGTGCGGCCGCAGCGTTGGCTCGAAACTGTTCGAACGCGCCGCCATGCGCAGCCGCAATACGCAGGTCACCGAGTTTTACATGCATTGCCTGTCGGGCAATTCAACGATGATGCACATCGCAATGAAATCGGGTATGAAGATCGAGTACGCCTACGGGGAAGCAGACGCATATCTGTCGCTCACGCCAACGGATCAGACAAGCATCATGGCCAAAATGCTTCAGGAGCAAGCCGCCGTGTTCGATTACGCGATCAAACGCCAGGCGCAACGCGCGTCGCAAGTGTTCCAGGCATTCATGCCGACGCTGGACGTGGCCTGAGTTTCTTCGGTAGGTGTGTCGGGAGAGGGCGGCTTCGGCCGCCCTTTTTTGTTTCGATGCGATCAGCGCAAAGGCCACGCCGTCGTCTCCTGGATGCGTTCGAGTGAAAAGCTCGACCGCACATCGATAACCGAGGGATGGTGTAGCAACTGGTCCTGCACGAAGCGCGAAAAGTCGTCCATGTCGCGCACCTGCACGCGCAGCAGAAAATCCATTTCACCCGTCATCGCGTCGCAGGCGACGACTTCCGGCCACGCGCGCACGGCTTCGCGGAACAAGTCACCGTGTGTCGGCGTTTTCGGCGTTCCGGCTGCCGCGAGCGCGCGCCGCCGCGCTTCTCCAGTCGCACATTGATATACGCGAATATACGCGAGCAGACCGAGGCCGAGCTTTTTGGCATCGAGCAGCGCGACGTAGCCGCGAATCACGCCGATTTCCTCCAGCCGCGGAATTGCGCCGCAGACACGGGCTCGGCGACAGATGCACGCGATCCGCGATCTCCTGATTCGACAACCGGCCGTTTTCCTGAAGGATCGCGAGAATTCGTCGGTCTATCGTATCCAGTTCGATTTCGGCCATTTTCTGTCTCCTTAGAGGCTTTGATCGGCAGCATCGTGCGCCATACTAAAAAGATCCGATTTGTTTCGCAAGCATGTGCTCCGTTCGACTGTCTACACTGTTTCGACACGCGCCATGACAAACGGAGACACGCATGACCGCCTCGAACTGTGACAACCCCGTCGGCACCGACGGTTTCGAATAATTCATCGAATACACCGCGCCGAATCCGGTCGCGCTCGGCAAGCTGTTCAAGCAGATGGGTTTTACCGCGATCGCCAAACATCGTCACAAGGACGTAACGCTCTGTCTCGTCAGGGCGAGATCAACTTCGTCGTGACGCGGAGCCGGATTCGTTCGCGCGATCGAACTGAACGCGGTGCAGGTCGAGAAGAATCTCGCGGCATTCGAATGGGGCTGTCGCGCGGCGCACGATCTCGAATCGGTCAAGCATCTCGCGGATGCGCAGCACAGCGTGCAGTCGTCGCCGGGCAAAGTCGTCTCACTGCACACGCCGAAGGCACTCGACGCGACTGGACTGACTATTTGGCGAAGTATCAGAGCGCGTCTTACGCCGCGCGTTACGGTCGTCTGGTCGCGGAAGTGCGCGCCGCCGAAGCGACGCTGGGCGCGGGCGACGGGCAGTATCCGTTGACTGAAGCGGTCGCGAAGAATCTGCACAAGCTGATAGCGTACAAGGACGAGTACGAAGTCGCGCGTCTTTATGCCGATCCGGCGCTCCTCGAAAAGGTGAAGAGCAGTTTCGAGGGCGACTGGAAGATCAAAATGCATCTCGCACCGCCGTCGATGTCGAAGAAAGATGCGCACGGGCATCTGGTGAAGAAGCAATACGGCCCGTGGATGATTCGGTCATGCGCGTTCTGGCGCGCTTCCAGTTCCTGCGCGGCACGGCGCTGAACCCGTTCGGCGCACGGAAGAACGGAAGATGGAGCGCGCGTTGATCATCAAGTATGAGGCGCTGGTGCGGGAGTTGATCGGCGGCCTTACGTCGCAGAAGATGCCGTTGGCGATCGAACTCGCCAGTCTGCCGGACTCGATGCGCGGTTACGGGCACATCAAGGAAAACAACGTGAAGGCGGCGAAGATTAAGTGGAATGCGTTGCTTGCGCGGTGGAGGAATAGCGAGGGTGGGGAGAAGCGGGCGGTGGAGGAATAGCGAGGGTGGGGAGAAGCGGGCGGTGGCGTAAAGAAAGAAGCAAAGCAGACCGTGCAACAGTGTCTCGACTGGCGCCACTGAAACATCTGATTTTTGGCCTCCGTCATTGACAGTTCATAGCAAGATTAGGAAACTTATCGAAATTTGACAAACTTCACAATTTGGCTATAGTTCACGAATCCAGTCGACAATCCCTTTGCTCTCGGCGCTGGCAGTCTGCCACCGGAACTTGCCGGAAGCGAGGCTGTTCGCGAGCAGATGAACATCTATATCCAGCGACTGAGAAAGGGGCGTGCCGCCAAAAGCATGATGCTGGTCGGACTTCGCAGCGTCGGCAAGACCGTCCTGCTGGATCAGATGATGAAGGGGATCAGATGATGAAGGACGCAGGCGCATCCGGCGCCCTCCTGCCAATCCGCATCGAAGCTCCGGAGGGGCGCTCTCTTCCGGCACTTCTCGCGCCCAAACTTCGCCTAGCTTTATTGAGACTGAGTCAAGTGGAAGCAACAAAAGACTACGCCGTGCGTGGTCTGCTCGCTGGCGGGCTTTGCCAGCAAACTAAAATTGACTTTTAGCGATATCGAAGTTGGACTGGACTATCATAGCGAACCGGGACTTGCAGACAACGGCGATCTGGAAGGCGACCTTACCGCCCTTCTCGAACAGGTTGGAATAGCGGCGAAGGCTGCCGGCTCACTGGTCGCGATTTTCATCGACGAATTGCACAGTATGTCGAAGAGCTTCAAATGGCCGCTTTGCTTTGATCTCGGCGCTGCATCGATGCGCGCAATCACAACTACCGGTTACGGTAGTCGGCGCAGGTCTTCCTTAGCTTCGCGGACGCATCGGCGAAGCAAAATCGTATGCCAAGCGACTGTTCGACTTTCCCGCGATCGGACCTCTGTCAGACGTAGACGCTAAGGATACGATCGAGAAGCCTATCTTCGACGAGGGTGCGGAAATTTCAGAAGATGCCGTCGAACTGATTCTTCAATACACGCATGGCTATCCCTACTTCTTGCAGGAATGGGGAAAGATGCCTGGGATATCGCAGCAGGCAGTCCGATCAGCAAGGCCGACGTCGAGAACGCGTCAGCCTCTGCGGTAGCGGCGTTGGACGAAAGCTTTTTTCGAGTTCGTTTCGACCGACTCATGCGGGTTGAGAAAAAGATTATTTACGCGCGATGGCAGAACTCGGCCCCGGACCCCCACCGGTCAGGCGACATTGCAGGCGTCCTAGGTCGAGACAGCACCGCTCTCGCCCCGACCAGAAGTAATTTGATCGCGAAGGACATGATCTGGAGCCCTACTCACGGCGATACGGCTTTCACCGTGCCGCTTTTCGACGAATTCATGAAGCGGATCATGCCGGGAAGCGATTTGAAAGGCGAAGCATAATCGCCTGTCCAGAAAAAACGGCGATCCAGTCCCCGAATCGCCGCTCATCACAACATCATCGAATCAAAGAAAGTTACTTCGCCTTCCCCACATTCGCATTTGCCGAAGCCACCGCTGTCATAATAATCCGCCGCACCGTCGCAGCCGGCGTAAGGATTGCACAGGCTTCGCAGCACCCAGAAGGAGCGGCCCGACCGTTACGCCTTCACCACTCACCATCTTGAGCAGGTTGTAGGTGATGTTCGCCGCTTCCACGTTTGGCATGGTCAGCAGATTCGCCTCACCTGAAAGCGTCGTGCCCGGGAACGCCGCCTTGCGCACCGCTTCCGACAACGCCGCATCGCCGTGCATCTCGCCGTCGATTTCCAGATCCGGCGCGCGTTCCGCGATCAGCTTGCGCGCTTGCGCCATGCGCTGGCTCGACGTACTCGGCACGCTGCCGAAGTTCGAATTCGACAGCAACGCGACCGACCTTCAGCTGAACCCCGAAGCGCTCGATCTCGCGCGCCGCCAGAATCGTTATGTCGGCGAGTTGCTCGGCGGTCGGCGCTGGTGAACAAATTGCGCCCTTGCAGCATCGCAGGTTCATCGCCGCGAAGTTGTTCGCGCCGTCCGCCTTGCCGAGCACCTGATCAACGAACTTCAGATAATCCTGATACGTATCGATCAGACCGCAGATCATGCCGTCGACATCGCCGGTATGAAGCAGGATCGCATCGATCAGCGTGTTGAACTTGCGCAGCGCGGCCTTCACGCTTTCCGGCGTCACGCCCTGACGCGCGGCGATATCGTGAGTACGCCTGCCAGCTCTTCTGATAACGCGAGTCGTCTTCCGGATTCACGATCTCGAAATCGACGCCGGGTTTGAGCTTCGAGCCCATCTTCTGCAGCCGCATTTCGACGACCGCCGGACGGCCCGACGATGATCGGCTTCGCGATCTTCTCCATCAACACGAACTGCGCGGCGCGCAGCACGCGCTCGTCCTCGCCTTCCGCGAACACGATGCGCGCGGGCGCGGCCTTCGCCGCCGCGAACACCGGACACATCACCATGCCGGTGCGATCTTGATGATCAGACGCGGATCGAACGGCCTCGGAATCAGATATTCCGGACCGAACTCGAGCGAATGACCTTCGTATGCCTTCGCGACTTCATTGCTCTGGTCGGTTTCTTCCGCGAGTTCGGCGATCGCGAGCGCACACGCGAGCTTCATCTCTTCGGTGATGGTCGTCGCGTCCACATCCAGCGCGCCGCGGAAGATGAACGGGAAGCACAGCACGTTGTTGATCTGGTTTTCGGATAGTCCGAACGACCCGTTCAGGCCTGAGCACACCCGCGCCGCGCTCGAACAGCCGAGGAACACACGTCGCAGCCGTGTGCATCGCGTCAGCCAGCGTGCGCGCATCGGTCGTCGCCTGATAGCGCTCCTTCGACGCATCGAGGTTGCCGCGGCCTTCGTAGATCACGCCCTTCGAGTCGGTCACGAGCGTATTCGACTTCTTGCGTCCCAGATCGACAAGCAGATCCAGACACGCGATCGCCGCTTCGCCCGCGCCCGAGCACACCAGTTTCATGTCTTCTAGCTTCTTGCCGACCACTCTTTCAGGCCGTTGAAAATCGCCGCCGACGCGATGATCGCCGTACCGTGCTGATCGTCGTGGAAAACGGGGATCTTCATGCGCTCGCTCGCGCAGCTTCTTCTCGATGTAGAAGCATTCCGGCGCCTTGATGTCTTCCAGGTTGATGCCGCCGAGCGTCGGTTCGAGCATCGCGATCGCATCGACCAGTTTGTCCGGATCGGTCTCGTTCAACTCGATGTCGAACACGTCGATGCCCACGAACTTCTTGAAGAGACAGCCCTTGCCTTCCATCACCGGCTTGGCCGCGAGCGGCACGATGTTCCCGAAACCCAGCACCGCCGTGCCATTCGTCACGACGCTGACGAGATTCGCGCGCGAAGTGTACTTCTGCGCGCCGAGTGTGGCTCGTCGTAGATCGACATGCAGGCGGCTGCCACGCCCGGCGAATACGCGAAAGACAAATCGAGCTGATTGTGGAAAGCGGCTTGGTGGGGTGACCGAAATCTTGCCGGGACGGGGATTCTGGTGATATGCGAGAACGCTTTGCTTGAGTTGTTCGTCCATGATTAGCCTGAGACGTTTGAAGTTTTTTCGACAGGTTCACACGCCGTCGACCGCCCAACATTGAGTGCGGGGTGTGAATCGATGGACCAATGTTTTCAGTCGCCCGGCGCGTCGGGTAGACACATCGTTGCGCCGGCAAGGATGGAACCGGCGCACGGAGCCTTCCACGGAGCCTTCGTTTTTTTGAAACGTTCAGTGTACACCGCACGATTGAAATGGCGCGAAGCAGCATTGCCGCGGGCACGCGGCAGATTTGTTCAGGCCAGTGACGAGGGCGCGGGTGCAGTGCTCGCCGCCGTAGCGCGCCTCGGGTAAAATGGCGAGGTACGCGCGCAGGAAACGCGAAAAAGTCGGTCGAAAGTCCGCACATTTCGCGCAGAACCATACGCCAACGGCCCGCGCGGCCTTCTCCCGCTTTGCAAGCGTCACCATCAAGTCCAAGGATTCGCCCATGACAGGCTTCGGTCGCCAGACGATCTCCGACACCACCGCCAAGATGCTGCTGGAAGTGCAGGCGGTGCACTTCAACGCCGAAAAACCGTACATCTTCACGTCCGGCTGGGCGAGCCCGGTATATATCGACTGCCGCAAGCTGATTTCGTATCCGCGCGTGCGCCGCGGCCTGATGGAAATGGCCGAAGCCACCATCCTGCGCGATGTCGGCTACGAGCAGATCGACGCGGTCGCCGGCGGCGAGACGGCGGGCATTCCGTTCGCCGCATGGATCGCCGATCGCCTGATGGTGCCGGTGCAATACGTCCGCAAGAAGCCGAAGGGTTTCGGCCGCAATGCCCAGATCGAAGGTCTGCTGACCGAAGGCCAGCGCGTGCTGCTGGTCGAAGACCTGACCACCGACAGCCGCAGCAAGATCAACTTCATCAACGCGCTGCGCACGGCGGGCGCGAAGGTGAATCACTGCTTCGCGCTGTTCCACTACAACACCTTCAAGGAAAGCGTGTCCGTGCTGAAGGACATCGACGTCAATCTGCACGCGCTCGCCACCTGGTGGGATGTGCTGCGCGTCGCTAAGAAACAGGGCTACTTCGAAATGAAGACGCTCGACGAAGTGGAGAAGTTCCTGTACGCGCCGGCAGAATGGTCGGTCGCGCACGGCGGAGCCACGGCCGCGCCGCAATAAGCCTGGCTGTATTCGAAGGCTGTTAAATCGAGACAAGCCGCTGATTTAAATCAGCGGCTTTTTTTATTTTTCGCGCGATCTGCTGCACACGTGCAGTTAAAGCACATTGGGATTGTGCACCGATGAATCGTCCAGCGACCCGTCGCCCGAATACGCGGAGAGATTCATTAATCCGTTGCTTTGCGCGTATTGAAACAATTCCGAATCGCGTTGGATGCCGAGTTTTCGCATCGCCGTGTTCTTCTGCGTGCTGATCGTTTTGATACTGCGACGCAATTGCGCGGCGATTTCGGTAATTGTCATGCCGTAAACGGCACGACTTCCAGTTCGCGCTTGGAGAGGGTGACGCTGCGCTGCTGACCGGTCGCGCACATGTCCACATGCTTTCGCGAGCGCGGTCTTCACCGACGGTCCGAGATATTCCTGCCCTGACATGCTGGATCGCCCAGCCGATGTGGTTCATGTCGTCCGCCTTTTTGATGACGGACATCACGCCGACTTCCCGCAAACGTTTCAGCAAGGCCGGATTTTCAAGCATCGTCAGCACGACGAGTTTGACGCGCGGATATTGCCGGCCGATATAGCCCAGCAGCGGCATGCGCGACCCAGCCACCCTGATCGCGACATCAACGCGTCTCGAAATCGCCTTAAAATGTCTGCTTTGCGGCGGGCGCACATGCGCCTGGGCCCCGAACCAGCGAGATCGAGATGACCACGAAAGTATTTATCGACGGACAGGAAGGCACCACCGGCCTGAAGATTTTCGAATATCTGTCGCAACGCCGTGACATCGAAGTGCTGCGCATCGACGACGCGAAGCGCAAGGACGTCGAAGACCGCCGCAAGCTGATCAACACATCGGACATCACGTTCCTGTGTCTGCCGGACGTCGTGTCGCGCGAATCGGCGTCGCTGGTGGCGCCGGACAATACGAATACGGTGGTGATCGACGCGAGCACCGCGTTCCGCACGCAAGACGACTGGGCCTACGGCCTGCCCGAACTGACGAAGGCGCAGCGCGAGCGCATGCGCATGGCCAAGCGCATCGCGGTGCCGGGATGCCACGCATCGGCGTTCGTGCTGTCGGTGCAACCGCTCGTTGCGGGCGGTCTGGTGCCGGCGGATTTCGACGCGCACGCGTATTCGATCACCGGCTACAGCGGCGGCGGCAAGAAGATGATCGCGGAATACGAAGCGGGCGGCGACGCGCGTCTCATGAGCACGCGTCCGTATGCGCTGGGTCTCACGCACAAGCATCTGCCGGAAATGGCGGTGCGTTCGGGTCTGAAACACGCGCCGATCTTCACGCCGATCGTCGGCCCGTTCCTGAAGGGTCTCGCGGTCACGACGTATTTCTCGCCAGACCAGCTCGCGCGCACGGCCAGGCCGCAGGATGTGCAGGACATGCTCGCCGAGTATTACGCGAACGAGTTGTTCGTCAACGTGATGCCGTTCGACGCCGAAACGAATCTCGACGCCGGATTCTTCGACGTGCAGGCATGCAATGACACTAATCGCATCGATATTTTCGTGTTCGGCAACGACGAGCGTTTCGTGACGGTCGCGCGGCTGGACAACCTCGGCAAGGGCGCGTCGGGCGCGGCGATCCAGTGCATGAATCTAGCGATCGGCGCGGACGAAGAAACGGGACTCGCGCGCTAATTATTTACCCGGGATTCGCATTAGAAATTAAGGGCCGGCTGCTGAAAAGCAAGCCGGCCCTTTTTGTATGCCGAAGCGAGTGCGCCGCAGCATCCGGCGCGTATGCGCAAAAAAGCCCGCCTGGTTTGGCGGGCTGAATCCATATCAATGGAAACATGGAGGAGACGAGAATTACACTCTACCAAAAGCAATGATGCAGCCCAACATGTTTTATTTAGTATACGCCGTAGCGACGATGCGACACGCCTGTTCATGACGGCCTCAGTGCGAACCGTAAATCTCGAGCTTCAGCTTGTTGCTGCCCGCTTGCGACGCCGTGATCTCCGTGCGAACGCCACGCGCGCCGAGATAGAAATGCTGCCGCGCAGGTGAGTGCTGGTCATGCGTCGCGTCAGGCAGACACGACGCGATATCGGTGGCGACGCCTTGCAGCGCGTCCGCGCTCGATCCGTCGTGCGGCGGCGTCCAGGTGCATCGATAGTTGGTCTGCGATGCCGCGCATTGCGCGTCGTCGCCATAGGGCTGCGCGACCGCGCGTCCATCGAGCGCATTCAGCGATGAAAAATTCGGCGCCGCTGCCACGATCCGCTTGAGCGCGGCGCACGGGCTGGGCGAATCGTCGGCGTGCGCGGACGCGGTCATCACGATGCCACACTACAGCGCTGCGACGGGGTGGACTAGCTTAAGCATGGGCGGTTCCTTTCAAAGCGGAGGCAAGTCGGCCATAGCAAGTCACAAGCCACGCACCCGTCACCGCCCCGCCACTTGTCCGAGCACCGCGAAATCCTTCTCGCCGTCGCCGTGCGCGAGCGCATCGACCAGGTTTGTCGCGCACCACGCTCGCGACCGGCAGCGGCACGTTGACGGCATCGCCGGCGGCGATCGCGAGGCGTACGTCCTTCAAGCCGAGACGCGCCTTGAACATCGCCGGCTCGTAACGGCGCTCGGCGATCATCTTCCCGTAACCCGCGTAGACAGGCCCCGGAAACAGCGAGTTAGTGATGACATCGAGCAGCGTCTGCGCCGGCAAGCCGTGACCGTCGACGAGCGCCGCCGCTTCGCCGAATGCTTCGATCGCCGATGCCAGCATGAAATTCGCCGCTAGTTTCAGCACGTTCGCGTGCTGCGGTTCGTGGCCCACGCGCCAGGTTTCCTGACCGAGCACATCGAAGACGGGCTGGACGCGGCCGATATCCGCATCCGCGCCCGCCGCGAGAATGTTCAGCTTGGCCGCCGCCGCGACATCGGGCCGGCCGAGCACCGGCGCGGCCACATACGCGACGCCGTGCTGCTTGTGCAGCTCCGCGAGTTCGACTGCGAACGCCGCCGAAATGGTCGCCATGTTGACGTGCACGAGACCTTTCGGCGCCTGCTTGAGCAGGTATCCATCGACGCGGAGCGCAGCGCGTGGTTGTCGGCGAGCATCGGGAACACGGCGTCGCCTGTGAACGCCTGCTGGGACGTATCGACCACCGACGTGCTGTGATTCGCGCGTCTGTCGCGCGAGCGATTCCACACGCGAACCGTGTTGCCGGCTTTCAGCGCGTTGATCGCCATCGCGCTGCCCATCTCGCCCAAACCGATGAATCCGATATCCATATCCGCTGTTCCTATCGTGTCTGCTTTGCCGCGTCCGACATGGCGCACGGCCGGTGCGCCAGCAAAGCACATCGATCATCAGCGCGCTAAAGCGCGCGATGCCATACTGACCATGGTCAAGGCGAGCTTTCATTTCCATCGAGAACTGAGCGATTTCCTCGCGCGGCCGCAGCGCGGGCGCACTTTTGCGTGCGCGTGTCCGGACGACTCGTCGGCCAAGCACATGATCGAAGTGCTCGGCGTGCCTCACACTGAAGTCGATCTGATCGTGCGCAACGGCCATCCCGCAGGATTCGACGTGCAAATCGCACAGGACGATGTGATCGAGATCTATCCGGCGCATCACGTGCCCAAGGGCATGGAGCACGGCGCGCTGCGCTGCGTCCGCCACTCCGGAGGAACGACGCGCGGCGTTTCATCGCCGATTCGCATCTCGGCGGGCTCGCGCAGATCCTTCGGCTCGCGGGCTTCGACACGCGCTACGACAACAATTTCGTCGATGACGAAATCGAGCGCCTCGCCGATGAGGAAACACGCATCGTCCTCACGCGCGATCGCGAACTGCTGAAACGTCGCACGTTGCCGCGCGGCTGCTACGTGCGCGCGCTGCAACCGGACGAGCAGTTTCGCGAAGTCGCGGAGCGGCTCGACCTCGCGCTGCATGTGCGCGCATTCCGTCTGTGCCTGATGTGCAACGCGCCGCTGCGTCCCGCGAGCCTCGCCGAACTCGACAGTCGCGTGCCCGACGGCATGCGCGAACGGCACACGCGCTTCGTCACCTGCGACGTCTGCCGTCGCGTGCTCTGGGAAGGCTCGCACTGGAAGCACATGCGCGCGGGTATCGACGCATTGTCCAACGCCGGCGCGCCTGACATGCCTGACGTGCCGAGCGCGCCGGACGGTTACGTACAATACGGCCCCTGACTATCAATCGCCGCTACGGAGCATCGCGTGAACAAATTCGAACTGGAACAAAACAAGGCGTTCAAGCTCGCCAATGACCTGAAGCAAGGCGGCAAGGCGCGTGTCGGCGTGGCCGGTGCGCAGAAAGTGGATCGCCGCGAACAACGCAAACTCGATCAGGCAAAAGGTCTCGTGTCGTTCGCCTGCAAGCTGGATGAGAAATTCGTTCAGCAGTTGAAGGCGCGCACGGAAAACACTGAAAGCGGGATCACGGAAGGGCTCGCGGAGTTACTGGTGAAGGCGGAGCTTGAGCGTTAAACGCTCCCCTCTTTCTCGATCACTAGAATCCTCGCTTCCCCGACCGTCTCGGCAAAATGCTCGTCGCCGGCTTGCGCATGGAAGATATCGCTTGTCCGAAGCAACAGCGTGCGCTCGTCCTCCGCGCTGCGCACGTGCATCCGCACTTCGCCCTGCATCACGGCGAACACTTCCTCGCCGTCGTTGACGTGCCACTTGTACGGCTTGTCGGTCCAGTGCAGACGGCACGAAGTGCCGTTCATCACGCAGATATCGAGCGCGCCCCAGCGCGATCGGCAGTGAAGGTGCTGCTTTCGATGACTTTCATAACGACACGGTTTTAGGAAATCAGGCACGCGCCTCGTCGACATCCGCATGGCGCGTCGCGGGAATGCATGCTACCGCGAGCAGCGAAAGCACGAGGCCCGCCATCACGTAAAACGTCGGCACAAGCTGCGAACCCGTCGTGCGGATCAACCACGTCACGATGAACTGCCGACGATCACCACCGTGATGTTGTACGCGAGCGATAGTCCGGTCGAACGCACGTGCGCCGGAAACAGCTCGGCGATCAGCGCGCCGAACGACCCATAGTATCCCGACAGCGCAATCGACAGCACCGCCTGCACGACGATCAGCCACCCGACACTCGGCTCCGCCGCAAGCCACACGAATAGCGGATAGATCACCACGAGCGTGATCAAAAGCGACCACAGCACGAGCCCCTTTCGCCCGATGCGATCCGACCACGCGCCCGCCACCGGCGAGAGCACCGTCAGCAGCAGATTGCCGACGACCAGTGCGAACGACTCCCCGAACCGCAGCTTAAGTTGCTTAGTCGCGAACGTCGGCAAATAGGCGATCAGCACGAAACCATCTCGGTCAGCGCAATCACCGAACCGAGCCCGCACAGCACCTCGCGGCTATGCCCGCTGAAGACTTCGCCGAGCGTCGCGCGGCGCGCGGTCTTTTGCGCATGCAGGAAGGCTTCGGTATCCATCATGTTGCGACGGATGTACAAGCCGACCGGCCCGATGATTAACCCGAGTATGAATGGCACGTGCCACCCCACGATTCCAGCGCCTGCGGTGAGAGCCCGCGCGAAATCGCCGCGCCGACTAGCGCGCCGAGCAGCAGCGACGCCGCTTGACTCGCCATCTGGAAACTGCCGTAGACACCGCGTTTGGAGAACGGCGCGGCTTCGATCAGAAGCGGCGCGCCGATGCCGATCGTCGAATACGGCGGCGCAATCGCGAACAGCAGAATGCCGAGTGTCATCAGCGCGATGACGAGCGTGAGCGTCGCCTTGCGCCCCGGGCGATCCGCGTACAGACCAGACCGAGCACGATGCCGCCGACCGGCCGCATCACGAAGGCGACGCCAAAGGTCGCGGTGGTCAGGAGAATCGACGAATAGTCGCTCTCGCTGGAAAAAACAGCTTGGCGATCACCACGGTCATGAAGCCGTCATGAAGCCGAACACGGTGAAGTCGTACCATTCCAGCGCGTTGCCGATTACCGCGGCCGTTCGGCGCCTGCGTTCAATGGTCTGCCTGCCATGCGAATTCCCATGGTTTTCTCGTCATGGGTTTCGTGCCGTCGGCGCACGTTAGCCCCGAAGGCTTCGTCGTCGCTCAGGAAAAGTGAGCACGCGCGGTTGTTTTCGCTTGGCCGAGTGTAAAGACCGCGCGGTGCGCGATCAAGCAAGAACGTGCACCAGAACAGACAAAAAAGCGCGCCGGGCCACACGAACCCGGCGCGCCGGTCATGCGATGCAAACTCGTAGCGTCAGGCTTTCTTCACATACGCGCTGCACCAGCCCTTCGCTGCGACCTGCTTGCTGCTGAACATCGGGCACGGCGCGAATGCGTCCATCGGCTTGCCCTGATAGAACTGGCAGTTACTGCAATCCTGACCGGCAGTGTACTTCGCATACTTGGCCTTGTCGACTTTGGTCGCGTCGGGCTTGTAACCGAGCGCCTGCGCGGTGGGATCGTTTTCGTCGACCTTGGGTGCATCCGCGAGTGCGACGCGGGAACCGAGCGCGAGCGTCGATGTAACGCCCACGCTGGCCATGAGAAACGTGCGACGAGATGTCTTCATGGTGACTCACTCCATGGCGTATTGGGGGATAAACGCCGTTCTGACGACGGCGATATCCCAAGCATAGCAACCAGAAAGCGAGTCGATGAAACCAAATGTTAGAGATAAGTGCTGCCAGAAGGTCGCACGTAAGCCGAGTTCCGCCTGATCGCGCTTGCCGCAGAATTGTCTAGCGCGCCATGTCGGCCACGCGTTCCGCAATCGCGAGCGATGCCGTCAATCCCGGCGATTCCATGCCGAACAGGTTCACCAGTCCCGGCACGCCATGCGCCGATTTTCCCTGAATCATGAAATCCGCTGCGGCCTGCCCCGGTCCGGAGAGCTTCGGACGGATGCCCGCATACGCCGGTTGCAGCGCATCGTCGGGCAGGCCCGGCCAGTCCGCGCGGATCGCCGCATAGAACGAGTCAGCGCGGCGCGGATCGACGAGTTGAGCGACTGCACCCACTTGACGTCCGGGCCGAATTTCGCCTGTCTACCGAGATCAATCCTGAGATGCACGCCGAGGCCCGCTTCGTTCGGCATCGGATAGATGAGCCGTTCGAACAGCGCGCGCCCGCTTACGCTGAAGTAGTTGCCTTTTGCGAAGTACAGCGGTGGCACGTAACGATCGTCGAGTCCGCGAATCTGCCGCGCGATTTCGTTCGCATGCAGTCCGGCGCTGTTGATCAGATGCAATGCCCGGAACCGCGCCGGCGCGTCGCCGCGCTTGTCGACGATGAAGCACCCTTCGCGCGCATCGATGGCGGTGACGGGCGTATGAAACACGATGCTCGCGCCGTGATTCTCCGCTTCGCCTTGCAACGCGAGCATGTATTGATGACTATCGACGATGTCCGTCACCGGCGGCCACACCGCCTCGACGCATTTGAGTTGCGGCTCCATCTCGCGGGCCTGCGCGCCGCTGATGCGCGTCAGCCCTTCGACGCGGTTCTCGGTGCCCTTCTGCTGGATCGCCGCGAGTTGCGGAATCTGGTTGCGCGCGGTGGCGACGAGCAGCTTGCCGCATTGCCGATGTGGCACGCCGTGCGCCTTGCAGAATTCGTAGAGCATGCCGCGTCTGCGCACGCAGAGTTCGGCCTTGAGCGAACCGCGCGGATAGCGCGGATAGTAGAGGCCCGCGTGGATGACTTCGCTATTGCGTGAGTTGGTGCCGATGCCAATTGCCTCGCCCGCTTCGAGCACGATAACTTCGCGTCCGCGCGTTGCCAGCGCCCGCGCGGTGGCCAGCCCGATCACGTCCGCTCCGATCCATGTCTTTCCAGTCCGCGCGATATCTATTTTTCTATTCTACGTTCGAGACTATTGCGTGTTTCACAACAAATGGACAGCGATTGAACCAGATTTTGGCGCAATGCAGAAAAAGGCACGAGAATGGCCGTCTCATGACAAAAAAATCAGGTTTTGAGGGCATTTTTGGCGATTTCGAAAAATCGCGTTGTCGCAAAAATGCCCCGGCACGTCAGAAACCCATCAATTTCCGACGCGAATTTCGATCGATCACGATGTCGCGCGCTTCGACGTGATGCCGTTCATCGATCCGCGCATTGCCGAACGCGTTCAGCATCGCGCGCCGCATGCCGCGCGGCGATGCCTGCGTAAGCGCATCGAGAGGCGCATCGCCGAGCGTTTCGGGAAAAGGGGGAAAACGCCCCACGTGTGCGCAGCGCGGATTTCGGCATAGATCGCCTGCGCGATACGGCACGCGCCGTCGCGATCGGGCGCGGGGATCTCGTTGACGTTCATGCGGTTCATCAGCGGTTCGGGAATCGCGCGCGCGTTGTTGGCGTTTGCGATCCACACACCGTTGCCCGCGTTGATCGGGACTTCCGCGAATTCGTCGGTGAAGCTCTTCGTCGTGTCGTGCTCCAGCAGCGCGTAGAGCGCGCTGAGCGGATCGTATTGCGCGTCGCCGGTCGCCTTGTCGATTTCATCGACGGTGATGACGGGATTCGCGTAACTGCCGTTGACGAGCGCATCAAAGACTTTGGCCCGGCTTGCATTGCGCCATTGCGACGACGCGCCGGACAGAATCCAGCCCGCCATGAGCGAGTTCATCGCGACGTAATGGCAGGACGTGCCGAGCAACCGCGCGAGCTGTTTCGCGAAATGCGTCTTGCCCGTCTTGCCGATGCCCGGCTCGCCGAGCAGCAGCATCGGCATAAGTTCGAGGCAATCGTCGGTTTCGAGGCCACAGCGCGATCTGCTTACGGATATCGTCGAGCGGCTCGGAGAAATTCGGCAGATTCGCTGCGAGATCGTCGATGGACGGCATGCGGTTCGGCTTCACGCAAAAGCGCAGATTGCCGATCTTGAGCATCTTTTCGTAAGTGGCGCGAAGGGCTTCGCTCGCGCCTTCGGAGAGATCGTTGAGCGCGCATTCCACATCGTCGAGACTGTAGACCTTGCTGAACGCCACCGCCAGTTCCTGTTTGACCACGGCCGTCGTTATGTCACCCCGTCTTTTTTATGGTCGACGAGTTCAGTCGACGCCAAAAGCCCGTGCAAGCGAGCAGTCTCGTGCGTCTGCTGCCAATTTCCGCGTCAGCGACGACAAGCGCGGCGCGGGATGCGCGCGAGTATTATCATCGGGACCGATGCGGTGGGAATGCGCCGGGCGGGTTCGGAACGTGCTGTGGTCGAAACGGCTTGAGATGTGCTCGTTACCGCCCATATTTGATAATTTGTCGAGCCTGAACCCGGCCCGTGCCACTGTGTCAGAAAAGGGTCGCCGAGCGAAGTGATCGAGAAGTCGTCGCGATGTCATCGATCAACGCCGATCCAGCGGCAGCCGTGCGCGCCCACGCGCGCCGAGCTGTGCCGCCATCCGAACAGCCCGTGCGCCGGAGAAGCTTTCAATGCAGAAAACAACACGCATCTCCCGTTTGCAGCAAGCCGTTCTCGCCTGCGCCCTGCTTGCCGCCAGCTACGGCGTATTCGCGCAGGGCACCGCATCGCAGCCCGTCAACTGGGAATTGCAGGTGATCCGCGACGGCCAGCAGATCGATACGTTTTCTGCGACGACCAACGTCGGCCAGGCCAAGACGGATACGCATCATAAGATCGTGCAGAACCACGTCGGCTGCGCCGACCAGCCCGCCAGCAACATCGATCTGCAACGCACGATTTCCGTTTCGCCTTCCGTTTCGCCGACACACGCTAGCGCCGACGACATCACGCTCGCCATCAACGCGCAGGAGACGCTCCAGGACGACGCCACGCGCACGTTGCCCTCAGGCTGCAAGGTCTCCCCGCCAACGCCGTGGTCAGGTCAGCGCATCGCATCCCGGGGCTCGTGCTCGGCGAATGGGCGCAATGGCAGATCGTCGACAGCAACCCGTCGCTTGCGTATCGGGTGCACGCAAACCTCGCTACCCCGGTGCCGGCCCAGTGAACTAGACTCAGAGGCAACGACCCGCAAGCACAAATAGGCCGCCGCCCACTAAAACGAACGCATGCGAAACCCAGAACATCTTCCGCCAGGCCTGTCTGCTCACGCTGCCACGCCGGATTTCACGGCGGTGAGCTGGAATCTGCACAAGGGCCGTTCACCGCTCGGACTGCGCGCCTGGAACGCGATGCAGCGCTGGGTCCAGACCACCAACGCGGACGTCTATTTCCTTCAGGAAGCGATGGCGCGCCGCATGCCGCAACCAATTCTGTCGAGCGGTTTCGGCAAGCCGCTGAACGCGCCGCTCGACGATGTCTGGCACTGCCAGGCCACCGAAATCGCCACCGCGCTCGAATTGCAGATCGCGCTCGGGCCGAACGTGTTCAAGCCGTCATGGCGTCATGGCAATGCGATTCTGTCGCCGCATCCGCTGGATCTTTCCGGACGCTGGGACATCTCAGCGCATCGTTTCGAAAAGCGCGGCCTACTGGTCGCGCGCGCGACTTTCGCGGGCCACGCGATCACGCTGCTGTGCGCGCATCTCGCGTTGACGCGCGTGGCAAGGCTTCGGCAAATGAACTGGATCGCGCACTGGATCGCGCGGGAAGCGCCCGAAGGTCCGCTCGTGCTCGCGGGCGATTTCAACGACTGGCGCAACGACTCGGTGCCGCTGTTCGGCGAACTCGGCATGAGCGAGGTGGCGACGATGCTTGGCGAATCGGGCCGCACCTTCCCCGCGTTCTCGCCAACGCTGACGCTCGACAAGATGTTCGTGCGCGGCCTGAGGCCGGTCGAATGGCTGGTACCGACGCAAGATACGGCGTGGCTCTCGGATCACCTGCCGTATATGGCGCGGCTGCGCATCGACCGTTGATGTGGTTTATTTGAGCAGCGCTTCGAGCGCGTCGATGGACACCGGCTTCGTGAGGTAATGATCGAAGCCGGCGTCGAGCGCACCGCGGCGGTCGGCGTTGCTGCCGTAGCCGGTCATCGCAAGCAGCAGCGCGTGTCGGGTAGCGTCGCGCTTGCGCATCTCGCGCGCGACTGACTTCGAAGCCCTCCATCCCCAGCAAGCCGATATCCAGCATCACGATATCCGGACGGAATTCATCGATCGATGCCAGCGCGCGCGGACTGTCGTACTCCGTGCGCACATCGTGGCCCAATGCTTCGAGCAGCATCGACATGGCTTGCGCGGCATCGACGCTGTCGTCGACGAGCAGAATGCGGCTGTTGGCCGCCGTGCCGCCACGAGTGTCGGCAGTGGTGTTCATGTGTGTCCCCGTGTTCGTCGAGCCGCGAGCCACAGCCCGCGCACATTTTTGAGATAGCACGATCGACTGTAGCATAAGGCATCGAATGAATGAGCAAGGCAAATCGCCACGCCTCTGCGGCGCGTCTGCTGAGGTGAATCTTTCGGCATCGCGCAGTAGGCGGATTCAACTGCGATCATGTTCGACCTATTCCACGACATCCCCAACCCGACATCCTGTGGCATCCGGACTGGATCGCCGCCGACGAAGCCTCCGACCTGATGGGCGCGCTGATCGCCGAAGTCGCCTGGCAGCAGGACACCATGACGACGCCCGGCGGACGCGTGCCGCTGCCGCGCCTCACCGCGTGGCCGGGCGAGCCGGACGCGGTCTATGTCTATTCGGGCATCCGCAACGTGCCGCAGACGTGGACGCCCGCCGTCGCGCGCCTGCGCGATGCCGCCGCCGACACGTGCGGCGCGCGCTTCAACAGCGTGCTGCTGAACCGTTATCGCATCGGCCTCGACAGCATGGGCTGGCATGCGGACAAGGAGCCGGAGCTGGAACCGGAACTAGTGATCGCATCGATCAGCCTGGGCGCGTCGCGCACCTTCGAATTCCGCCACGCGCGCACGCAGGCAACGCATCCGCTGACGCTCACGCACGGCAGCCTGCTCGTGATGCGCGTGCGCACGCAGCTCGAATGGATTCATCGCGTGCCGAAAGAACCGGGCGCGAAAGGCGAGCGCATCAATCTCACGTTCCGCTGGGTCGATGCATCCAAAAGAACGCGACGCGCAGCAGCTAGTTGAGGTCAAGGCCGCTTCGCGACGAAATCGATCTCCACGAGCGCGTCGCGCGCCAGTCCCGTCACGCCGATGCAGGTCCGCGCGGGGCAGCGGCTTCGGCAGAAAGTAAGAGCGGTAGACGGCGTTCATCGGGTCGTAATCGCGCTTGAACTCGGTCAGGAAGAGCGCACGCACCACGTTGTCGAGCGTGAAGTCGAAACCCTGCAAGACGAAGACGAGAATCAGGTTGTCCATCACGCGGCGCGTCTGCGCGGCGATGCCTTCGGGCAGCGGCGCACTATCGTCGTCCGGGTCGGTCGGCATCTGGCGGGTGAGGAACACCCAGCCTTCGGCTTCCGCTGCGTGGGAAAACGGGCCGACGGGCGTCGGCGCGGCATCGATTATCGAGAACCTGGGCGTGGGGGTCACTTCGTCTCCTTGGCCTTGTTTGCGTGGAATTGGCACCTTAGCGCGTCAAAATGCACGATGCATGGTGCGAAGATTGCTTAACGTCCATCCGCCTGCTCGGCCCTCGACATCCGGAGCCATCGATGCTGCCCTTGCCTCTTTTCACCGATACCGTGTTTCGCATGCTGTGCGCGGTGCTGGTCGGCTGCCTCATCGGCGTCGACCGCGATCTGCACGGCAAGCCCACCGGCATGAAGACGCTCAGACTGGTTTCGCTCGGCGCGTGCATCGCGACGATGTGCGCGATGAACTTCTCCGCCGTCACGCTCAACGCCAGCACCGATGTGTCGCGCGTCGTGCAGGGCATCGTGACTGGCATCGGTTTTCTGGGCGCGGGCGTGATCCTGAAGCACCCCGGCAAACGGCGCATTCGCGGGCTGACTACGGCGGCGTCGATCTGGGTCACCGCGGCGGTCGGCATTCTGTGCAGCATGGGCGTCTGGGGCCTCCCACTCGCCGCGACGATCTTGCTGATTCTCTTGTTGCTGATCGGACGCACGGTGGAAAAATACTTGCTGCGTCGGTGGGAACGAAAAACGGAAGAAGAGCGTGCTCGCAGCGCGGACGTGGAAGATCAGTGAGGACTTTGAGCCGCGTCAGTCAGGCGAGCGCGTCCTCAGCAGGCGCTTCGACGCGATTGCGGCCCGCGACCTTCGCCGCGTAGAGCCGCCGTGCATCGGCGCGCACCATCAGCGAGGCGAGCGATTCGCGTCCGCGATGCCCGCGCTGAAGGTTGTAATGCAGCAGGCCGCAGGGCGTCGCCTCGACAGTTCGGCGCAGGCGCTCGACGAGTAGGGTGATGTCGCCGATCGCTTCGGCGCGGCAGAACAGGCAGAACTCCTCGCCGCCGATGCGCCCGAAGGCATCGCCCTCACGAATCCGCGCCGCGACGATATCCGCGAAATGCCGCAGCACATCGTCGTCCGCCGCGTGGCCGTAGCCGTAGCCGTCGTTGACGCTCTTGAAATGGTCGATGTCCACCACCGCGACGAACTCGCGCACAGCGCCGCGATCGCCCGACGCGGCACGCGCAAGCCGCGCATGAGCGGCTTCGAGCAGCGCCTTGCGCGACAGCGCGCCGGTGAGATTGTCGAAGCGCGCGAGGCGTTCCAGGCGTTGCGCGAGGCGGTTGTGCGCCATCTCATCACCAGACCGATAGCAAGCGTCGGCAACACCGGGCGAGAAAGGTTGATCTGCATCGGTCCCGGCTGCAATAGCGCCATTTGCGCGGGCGGTTCGAACGCGTAGATCGTGCCGCGCACGGTATGGCCGAATGCGCCGAGCCCCGCTGCACCGACCACGAACATGTAAGTTGTAGCGCGGCCGTTCCGGAGGACGTGAGATCAGCACGCGCCGCGGTCGCCAGATCGCATGCCGCATGAAACGCCGACACGATCACCACGCGCGCATTCACGTCCGGCGCGAAATACGTGTAATAGACGATGTCCAACATCACCTCGAGCCACATGGCCCAGCCGGTCAGGCGTTGCGTGCGTCCGACGCGCACGCCGCAAGCGCCGCGATTCCCGCCAGTCCGACGATGACACCAAGCAGTTTCTTCTTCATTTCGCTCTCTCCTTGCGCCGAATGCGCTGATTTCTCTGCGAGTCAGATGCAGTCTAAGAAGCGAGTCCGGACACAAGTGCTACGAGCGTGCCAGAAAATAATGTCAGGTAACGGTCAGGTGTCGGATGGTGCGAATGTGTGGGTCAGCGCACGCGCTGGCCGTTTTCGTCGATGACGACTTCGCCGTCTTCCTTCGAAAACGGGCCTTGCTGCGGCGACGGTAACAGATCGATCACGAGTTCCGACAGCCGGCACAGACGCGCGCCGTCCGGCGCATCGACGAATGGCCGGTTGATGAGGATCGGATGCTCGATCATCGCGTCGATGAGCTGATCGTCAGAGAGCATGGGATCGTCGAGGCCGAGTTCGGCGAACGGCGTGCCCTTCTCGCGGATCGCGTCGCGCACGGCAAGTCCCGAGCGCGCGATCAGCGACTTGAGCGTGTCGCGGTCGGGCGGCGTCGTCAGATATTCGACGATTACAGGCTCGATGCCCGCGTTGCGTATCAGCGCGAGCGTGTTGCGCGAGGTTCCGCACTTCGGGTTATGATAGATGGTGACGATCATGGCGCGATGTCCTTCGTTCGTGGATGCGTAACTCGCATTCTAGGGCGCGGCGCGTAACGCGTGCAGAAGCCGAACGCTGGCAGTCGTGCCACGCCCGCGGCATGCCATCGACCCGAAGCACGCCGAATGCGCGGGTCGGGCGCTTTTGTCCTGTTCTTTCGTCCGATCGCGGCCTATAACGCAGTTGTGCAGCGCAGCATTCGTAGAAACCCTCGGCCCGAGCGGCCTGATCGTCGGCAAATGCGCAGGCGTGCCGTCCTGCACCGCATCGGCATCAGCTGCCGGGGGGTCGCAACGCATACCGTAAGGTCGGCATGCCGGCTTCGGACCTGCGCCACGCGTGGACTTCCGGCCGAGAACCGACCCGTTGTCCGTCCGATGGAGCTTCCCCGCGTCCCGCGCGGCACGCTTCGTGCGGCTGACTTTCCGAACCAGCGAACCGCGGCGCGCGGGCATCGTGCTGAGCACGACCCGTCATGCGTCCGGGTTTTTCGAGCCAAAGGAGTCGACGATGAAAACACGTTTGATGACGGCGGCGCTCGCCGCCACGTTGCTCACTGCCGCGGGCGCCGCTTCGGCCCAGCAGATGTACTACCGCACCGCGCAGGTTCCGGGGCAGGCCGAGCCGAACACGTATTCGCAGTCGCAGATGGACATAAGCGCGAATCCGCAGACGCAGTCGGGCGATCCGTCCTATGGCGGCACGTCGATGATGTCGCGCAGCGAATCGGGTATGAGCCACAGCCCGGCATCCAAGTCCTGCACGCGCGGCCCGAACTGCAATATTTTCTTCGGGCAATGAGCGCGTAATAAAAGCGCGTTTCCCGCCGCTACGCGGATTTCGCGGCTGGGTTAGGATAGTTGCATGACACGCGCGTCCGGCGATGCACCGGGCGCGCTTTCCTTCATCCTTTCCCACGCCCGCCATGCAACGCGATGAGTTTCTCGCCCTTCTTTCGAGCGAAGGGTTCAATGAAGTCGTGACAGTCACGCGCGATCCCAACGGCTTGCTCGATGTTCACGTGCATCCATTCGAAGCGAAAGCGCTGATCGTTCAGGCGAACTCACCATTCGCTGCGGCGGCGAGTCGCGACAGTACCGAGTCGGTGACATTTTCCATCTCGCCAAGAATGTCGAGCATGACGAACAATACGGACTAGATGGCGTGAGCTATCTAGTCGGGTTCAAATAAGCGCGATAGCCACGCGAAAGAAGGCGAGCATACGCATCGGCATCGGCGGATGGAACTTCAAGCCGTGGCGTGGGACGTTTTATCCCGAAAGTCTGACGCAGAAGCGTGAGCTGGAATACGCGAGTCGCGCGCTGAAGACCATTGAGGTCAACGGCAAGTTTTACGGATCGCAGAAGCCGGCGACCTTCGCCAAATGGCACGACAAGACGCCGGATGATTTCGTGTTTTCGCTCAAGGCGCCGAGGTATGGGACGCATCGGCGGGTGCTGGCTGAGGCCCGCGATTCCATCGAGCGGTTTTTCGCCAGTGGCGTTCGAGTTGCAGGACAAGCTCGGGCTGATCAACTGGCAGTTTGCGCCGACCAAGCAGTTCGATCTCGATGATTTCGGGGACTTTCTCAAGCTGCTGCCCACCAAGGTGGAAGGGCGCGCGGTTCGGTATGTCGTCGAGGTGCGGCATGAGAGTTTTTGCGATTCGACGTTCGTGAAGCTTTTGCGCAAGCATCATAATAAGGTGGCGGTTATACTTACCGGGGATTCGAAGTATTCGCAGATCGCCGATGTGACTGCGCCGTTCATTTATGCGTGGATCATGGGGACGACGGAGAAGCAGAAAAACGGGTATTCGAAGGCGGCGCTCGATCGGCGGGTTTCGCGTGCGAGTGAGTTTGCTACTGGTGGTGTGCCGGATGATTTGGATACTTTCGGTGATGTCGCTGCCGCGAAGGCCTCTTCTCGGGATGTGTTTCTCTATGTCATTAGCGGACACAAGGTCAGTAATCCCGCTGCCGCGGTGGCGTTTATTGAGCGGCTTTCTTAAGTAGCCTTCTTTTTTCGTGCAAGGCGCCTACTGCAATAAACAACCAATAACAACGCGCCTTCAACCACAAAAAAATCACCGCACCAAACAAGGCCTCTTATTATCAAAAGCTAGAAATCAAAAACTGCATAGCAACCCCATCATTCCCGCGCCCCGAGACCGTGCTGCTGATAAAGCGCATGAGCCTTCTCCACCTCGTCCATATCGAGCTCGACTCCGAGCCCAGGCACAGAAGGCACCTTCACCTTCCGCCCACGATCTGTAAAGGATCGCGCGTCAAGCGCTGCCCGTCCTGCCAGATCCAGTGCGTATCGATTGCCGTGATCTTGCCCGGCGCCGCGGCCGCCACATGCGTGAACATCGCGAGCGACACATCGAAGTGATTGTTCGAATGCGAGCCCCACGTCAAACCAAACCCCAGTCGTTGCACATCTGCGCGACGCGCACCGAACCTTGCATCGTCCAGAAGTGCGGATCGGCAAGCGGAATATCCACGAATTTAAGCTAGATCGCATGACCCATCTGACGCCAGTCGGTCGCGATCATGTTGGTCGCCGTCGGCAAGCCCGTGGCACGGCGGAATGTCACGGCCCGCGAGGGGAGCGACGTGCAGTTCAGTGACTTCCGGAGTGGTATGCGGTTGTGCTTGGGTAGACATGAGCGTGATCCGGCGAATTGGATAAAAGTTAAGCGCGCGCGACGATCTCGACCCAGTTCGCGCCGTGACCGCCTTCGCAGCGCGAAAGCAGTGTCAGTGCGCCGGTATCGGCATCGATGGCGTAGGCTGAAATGTGCGTCGACTTCTCTCCGCACGCGACGAGAAAGCGCCCCGTCGCGTCGATGCGAAAGCCGCGCGGCTGGGTTTCGGTGTCGGTGACGCCGCTGTACGCGAGCGAGCCGTTGTCCTGCACGCGATACGCGATCAGCCGGCTCGATGTGCGCTCCGAGACGTACACGAAGCGGCCGTCCGGCGTGACGTGAATATCCGCCGCCCAAATGAGCGTCGCGAGTTCGTTCGGGTCGATCTGCTGGCCGCTCGCGGAGCTCGGGCGCACACGGCCCGGCTTCAGATGTGAAAGCACCGGCGGCAACGCCGATATCTTCTTCGCGCCGAGCTTGCCGGTCTGCGCATCGAGCGCGAAAGCGGCGACCGTCGCGCGGAATTCGCTGACGACGTAGAGCGTGCTTTCATCGGGCGAGAAGCGCAGATGACGCGGCCCGAAGCCTTGTTCGACCGTGACGACATCGAGCGGATGCAGCCCGCCATTGCGGATCTCGAAGCAGTGGATCGTGTCTGCGCCGAGCGAGCTCACATAGGCGAAGCGCCCGTCGCGCGTCGACATGGCCGAATGCGCGTTCTGAATGCCGTCGACGAATTGCAGCGCCGCGCCGTCGCCTTCCGCGATGCGCGCGGCATCGTAGAGACTCGCCCGGTTCTCGCCGTACGATGCGCCGAGCAGATAGCAGCCCGTGGCATCAGCGGACAAGTACGCGAGGTTCGATGCGATCGGCGCGGCCTCGATGCGTGCGAGCAGCCCGCTCTTCATGTCCAGCACGTAGCTGACGATGCTCGCCTGCGCGCCGCGTGTGGCGGCGTAGAGCGTTGCGGCATCGGGTGACAGGGCGAGCGGCATCACGTTCGTATCGGCGTGATAGCGCGTTTCCAGTTCCAGCGCGCCGTTGGCGGCGTCGAAGCGGTAGGTGGCGATCTCACCGTCCGCCGCGTTTGAGACGAAACAGAATAAGTTGGGTCATAACAAGGTTCCGTGGTCCTCAGTGCGCGTTCAGCGACGCGATGCCGGGTCCGTACAGTCTGCCCGACACCGAGCCGGTGTGCTGCTGAAGATACCCGAAAGTCGCGAGCGCGAAGTCGTCGGGCAAGGCGATGGCGGCGGTTCTCAAGGGTGTCTTCAGGATCGGCGGGACGCTGATCATATGTCATGATATGCTATCTGACGACATTTTTTATGATAGCGCAAACATTTGATCCATTCAACGTTTACCCTTGATGCTCAAACGCCCTGCTCCAAGCACTTTCAGCGTGATTCTCTTGAAATATTGGCATCGAGGCAGCGTTCGCAAAGAGACGTCAGTTGACCCTCTCGGCGCAGCCTCGCACCGGTCCGTTAAAAAGCCCGCCTGGCCAGCTTCGCTGCCCTCGGAACGGCTTATCTGTCTTATTTGGCCTTCTGGCCGATCTCGTGATTCGCCATGATCTCGAGCGCGCGCACCATGCCCGAGTGATCCCAGGCCTTGCCGCCGTGCGCCGTGTACGAGTTGAACAACTGCATGCACGTCGCCGTATTCGGCAGCGCGACATCCAGCGACTGCGCGGTCGACAGCGCCAGATTCATGTCCTTCTGATGCAGCTCGATCCGGAAGCCCGGATTGAACGTGCGCTTGGTCATGCGCTCGCCGTGCACTTCGAGAATGCGCGACGAGGCGAAACCGCCCATCAGCGCGGTGCGGACTTTCTCGGCATCGACGCCCGCTTTCGATGCGAGCAGTAGCGCTTCGCCGACCGCCTCGATGGTCGCCGCGACAATCACCTGATTCGCCACCTTGCAGACCTGCCCCGCGCCGACTTCGCCGCCGGACACGGGTGCGTCCAGATAGCCCGCGCCCTTCTCGCGCACTTTCGCGGCCAACTCGCGCGTGGCGATCGGCGAAATGGACGACATGTCGACCACGATCTGGCCCGCACGCAGATTTTCCGCGACGCCGTTTTCGCCGAACAGCACGCGCTCGACGTCCGGCGTGTCGGGCACCATCAGGAAAATGATGTCCGCTTTCGATCCGACATCGGCCGGGCTATCGCACGCGGTGGCGCCCGCCTACGTCAGGTCCAAGGGCACGCCGCTGCGCGTGAACGCCGCCAGTTCGACGCCGTGTTTCACGAGCTTTTCCGCCATCGGCTGGCCCATGATGCCGAGTCCGATGAAGCCTGCTTTTGTCGCCATGTTTTGCTCCTTGTTGGATATCGATCTCTGCGAGAGTTCTGCGCGTATTTAGGTTACTCCTGCACGAAGTGTTTCTTCACGGCCTGCGCGGTCATGGCCATACCACCAGCCAGGAGGAAATCTCTTCTGTTCTTATGAAACATGCGCTCCCCAAGATGACGGATTCAAAACGGTTCCAGAACTATACAGGCAATTATCTAGCACCTGTCCGTGGGGAATTGCACTAATGTTTCGCTTTGCGGGAGCGGCGGCGCTCTGTTCGACGAGAGCCGCATTCTGCTGCTCTCGTCGAACCAGCCTTCAGCCCTTTACTCCACCGTCACCGACTTCGCCAGATTCCGCGGCTTATCGACATCCGTGCCACGCGCGCATGCCGTGTGATACGCCAGCAATTGCAGCGGCACGACGTGCAGAATCGGCGACAGCGGGCCGTAGTGTTCCGGCATGCGGATCACATGGATGCCGTCTTCGCTCACGATGCGCGTGTCCGCATCCGCGAACACATACAGCTCGCCACCGCGCGCGCGCACTTCCTGCATGTTCGACTTGAGCTTTTCGAGCAGCGTGTCGTTCGGCGCGACGGTCACGACCGGCATCGCTTCCGTCACGAGCGCGAGCGGCCCGTGCTTCAGTTCGCCGGCAGGATACGCTTCCGCGTGGATGTACGAGATTTCCTTGAGCTTCAACGCGCCTTCCAGCGCGATCGGGTAATGCAGCCCGCGCCCGAGGAACAGCGCATTCTCCTTGCGCGAAAACTCTTCCGACCACGCGATGATCTGCGGTTCCAGCGCCAGCACGCTGTTCAGCGCCGCCGGCAGGTGACGAAGCTGCGCGACGTACGCGGCTTCCTGCTTCGCGTCGACGTGACCGCGCAGCTTGCCGAGCGTCATCGCCAGCACGAACAGGCCGACGAGTTGCGTCGTGAACGCCTTGGTCGGTGCCACGCCTATTTCCGTTCCCGCGTGCGTGAGAAACGCGAGTTCGGTCAGACGCACCATCGCGCTGGTCGCGACGTTGCACACGGCCAGCGTGTGCTTGTGGCCGAGCGATTGCGCGTGCTTGAGCACCGCGAGCGTGTCGGCCGTTTCGCCCGACTGCGAGATGACGACGACCAGCGACTTCGGATTTGGCACCGAGTCGCGGTAGCGGTATTCGCTCGCGATCTCCACTTGCGTCGGAATCTTCGCGATGGATTCGAACCAGTACTTTGCCGTCACGCCCGAGTAGTAGCTCGTGCCGCAGGCGAGAATCAGGATGCTGTCGATCTCCGCGAACACGTCGTTTGCGCTGTCGCCGAAGATCGCCGGTCCGAAGCTCTCGGCTTGCGGAATCGTGTCGGTGATCGCGCGCGGCTGCTCGAAGATTTCCTTCTGCATAAAGTGGCTATACAGCCCGAGTTCCACCGCGCCACCATACGTAGCCACGACGCGCACTTCGCGCTGCGCGGGCATGTCGTTGCGATCGAAAATCTTCACGCCTTCGAGACCGATCTCGACGACATCGCCTTCTTCCAGGAACGCGAAGCGGTCGGTATTGCCCGCGAGCGCCAGCGCGTCCGATGCGAGGAAGTTCTCGCCCTCGCGCTCGCCCACGACCAGCGGCGAACCCTGACGCGCGCCTACTACCGTATGCGGCTGATCCTTGTGGATCACGGCGATCGCGTACGCGCCGTGCAGTTGCTTCACGGCATCGCGCACGGTCTGGAACAGATCGCCGCGATACATGCTGTGAATCAGGTGCGCGATGACTTCCGTGTCCGTCTGCGAGACAAACTCGTAGCCTTTGCTCTTGAGCATCTCGCGCAGCGACTCGTAGTTTTCGATGATGCCGTTATGCACCAGCGCCACTGTGTCGCGCGAGAAAATCGGATGCGCGTTGTTGGTCACCGGCGCGCCGTGCGTAGCCCAGCGCGTATGCGCGATGCCCGTCATGCCGGAGAGATCGGTTTCGCGAACCTGTTCGTCGAGATCCGCCACGCGCGCGACGCTGCGTGCCCGGCGCAGCTCGCCGTTGCTCAATACGGCGACGCCGCACGAATCGTAGCCGCGATATTCGAGGCGGGGCAGTCCTTCGACGAGCACCGGGACAATGTTACGTTGTGCTACCGTGCCGACGACTCCGCACATGAGCGTTGCCCTCTTTGATCTCTTGAATTTGATGTGTGTATAACGCGATGAACGGACGTCAGGCTTTTTTCTTCTTCACCGGGCGCACGTAGTCGTTGCGGCTGACCTGCGTCTTCTCGTTCAGCACGAGTTCATTGTCACCGACGTCCTTCCACACCGTCGTGCCCGCCGCGATCGTCACGCCGTTGCCCACGCGCACCGGCGCGACCAGTTGCGTGTCCGAGCCGATGAACACGTCGTCGCCGATCATCGTCCGATGCTTGTTCGCGCCGTCGTAATTGCATGTGATGGTGCCCGCGCCGACGTTCACGCGCGCGCCGATATCCGAGTCGCCGATATAGGTGAGATGGTTCGCCTTCGAGCCGTGGCCGAGCACCGCGTTCTTCACTTCGACGAAGTTGCCCACATGCGCCTCGTCGCCGAGTTGCGCGCCGGGACGCAGACGCGCATACGGTCCGAGCACGACATTCGCACCGGCCGTTGCGCCTTCGATATGCGTGTACGCGTCGATGCGCGTGCCCGCGCCGATCTCCGCATCGCGGATCACGCAGTTCGCGCCGATGCTCACGTTGTCGCCGATCGTCACCTTGCCTTCGAACACGCAGTTCACGTCGATCGACACGTCCGCGCCGCACGACAGCGTGCCGCGCACGTCGATGCGCGCCGGATCGGCGAGCGTCACGCCCGCTTCGAGCAGCGCATACGCCACGTTGCGCTGATGCACGTGCTCCAGTGCCGCCAGTTGCACCTTGCTGTTGACTCCGAGCGTTTCCCATTCGGCGTCCGGCTGCGCGGTGACGACTTCGACGCCCGATTCGATCGCGCGCTCGACCACGTCGGTGAGATAGAACTGGCCCTGCGCGTTGTCGTTCTTGAGCGACGCGAGCCAGGCTTCGAGCTGGCGCGTCGGTGTCGCGATGATGCCGGTGTTGATTTCCGCAATCTTCAATTCGTCGGGCGTCGCGTCCTTCTGCTCGACGATCTTCGTCACGCTGCCCGCAGCGTTACGCACGATGCGGCCGTAGCCGGTCGGATCGTCGACGGTCACGGTTAGCATGCCGTAGCGTTCGGCGCCGGCGGCATCGAGCAGGCGCTTCAACGTGCTGGCGCGCGTGAGTGGCACATCGCCGTAGAGCACGAGCGTCGGCACGGAAAGATCGAGCAGCGGCACGGCCTGCTGCACGGCGTGGCCAGTGCCGAGCTGTTTGTCCTGGACGGCGAATTGCACGTCCGGCGCGCCGACGGTTTTGCGCACCTTGTCCGCGCCGTGGCCGACGACCACGACGAGCCGGGTCGGCGAAAGCGTGCGCACGGTGTCGATGACATAGGAAAGCAGCGGCTGGCCCGCCAGCGGATGAAGCACTTTCGGCTGGGCGGAGCGCATGCGCTTGCCCATGCCGGCAGCGAGGATCACGATGTTCATCGCTCGGATATGGCTGATTATTTTGACAAATTATTAATGATAGCACGCGCATCGTGACGTAAATACGCGTGTCGCGGCGCCGCAAAAAAAACCGCTAGTCCACTGCGTGATTGATTTGGCACTGGTCGGATCCGAGGCGAAGGATCGTCATACTTCCACTTGATCGGCTTCGGATTTTTGTTGTGCTCGCGGATGTCGTGCA
>JAQFVJ010000016.1 GCA_029439525.1 Caballeronia sp. BR6202001591004 | reverse complement strand
CGCGCGTGGCATCTTCACTTCAGTAAAAGACTTCGATCGCAAGCTCATGCACGACATCCGCGAGCACAACAAAAATCCGAAGCCGATCAAGTGGAGCAGTATGACGATCCTTCGCCTCGGATCCACCCGGTGCCAAATCAATCACGCAGTCGACTAGTCCCGGAGTCGAGCCGATCAGCGTTCCGTAGATCACCGGATGTTCCGTATCGCGCGCGAGATAGGCGCCGAGCGCGCCGAAAGTAGCCGAGACGGCGAAGTGCTCGAGCTTGTCAGTACCGGTCCAGTTGTCGGAAGTCTGAATGCGCCAGCCGCCGTGGGAACCGCTGCAATCGAAGCCCGCATGCGCAACCGTGCAGGCAGTCATCGTCAGAGCCAGCGCGCCGGCCTGCTTTCCTGTGAACTTCATACTTCTCTCCATTTGTTTTGATCCGCGCTTAATCAGACGAAAGTCCGGGCGCGTCTCGCTATTAACGGAGAAAAATAGGAATTTGCCTAAAGTATATCAAAATAATGATAATATGGAACGAAGATGATTTTAATTCTTATTATTTAAAAATTGCCTTTAAACAACTGATTGCTTGAATTGCGCGTAGGCCGTTTGTCTATTAGTAGGGATACGGCCCGTCGCCGCGGTCGACGTTCACGCAGTGGAGTGACAATGCCGGTTTCCTTGCGCCACCGATGCAGCCCTAACGCGGGCGGCTCCATCACGAAGGCATCGGGCGCGCCAGGTTTCAGATCGAACACAACCTGATGCGTCGTCGACGGTGCGCACCACACGATCGTACCGCGAAGCCCGCGACGATCGGCCGATCGATGCACATTGTCCGCACACGATACGCGCGACGTTCGAATGGCGGCGCAGCAGCGCGTCGAGGGCGTGGCTGTGATCGGGCGCGAGACGGATCGCATCCATGAAACCGATGCCGCAGTCGAATGGCGGATGATGCATGCCGATCAGCACGGGCCGGTCGCGGCTCGCATCGAGTTGCGCTTCGAGCCACGCGCGCCGCGATGCGCACAGGCGTTCCGCGCTGGCGCCGGCCTCGAGCGTGTCCAGCGTGATGATGCGTAGTACCTCGCCGGCATCGAACGCGTACTGCACGAAACCGTCACGCCCGAGTTCCGCGCGACCGGAGAACGCCGCGCGCAGGTTGGTGCGATCGTCGTGATTGCCGACGAGCAGATGCCAGGGTAGTTTCAGCCGTTCGAGCAGCGCGCGCAGATGACGATATTCGTTGATGCCGCCCGCATCGTCGGTCAGATCGCCGGTCACGAGCACGTCGTCGGGGCGCGGATCGAGCGCGCTGAGCACATCGATGACGCGGGTCAGGTACGCGGCGGCGGTATCGACGCGGCCGTAAGCCAGCGTGGCCGGCGCGGTGATGTGCAGATCGCTGAGTTGGGCGAGCAGCATGCGGTCGATTCTCCGTGGCGCTTTTCGTCGCGCGGCCTCATTCGGCTGCGTCGGAATCCTGCTTCGGACGGAACCAGACGGGCGCGAGCCACTGGAAACCCATGAGCGTGTCTTGGTTGAAGGTGCACTCGGCAGCCGCGGATCCCTAGACGGTCTTGGTCGCGGGCAGCTTGGGCGCGATCGGGAACTGCTCGCGCATGACGACACGTGAGCCGTGATAGCTCGAACTGGAACCGGTGACTGTCAGCGGTGCGCTGGTGGCGTTCGGCCACTCGGTGCGCGCCTTGTCCTGGCAGGTTTCGGCGTTGCGGTGTACGATGTGTAGCCGGCGAGCAGCGCGAACGCAAGGCAGAGCGAAAGGAACAGGCGGGAGCGAATGTTCATCGAATGGTTCGGTCGGGGTCGATGCGGCGCGGCATCGTCGCGAGGATCGGTCCGGGTCTCGAAGTCGTGGCGGGCTTTATAACACGTGCGCCGTGCGGTTTCCTGCTCCAACAATGTAGTGCATCCGCGTGAAAGCGCATGCTTGTTCGGACCGGCGTAGCGGTAGCACAATCGGCACGACGGCCCGGCCGTCCATCGCGCGTTCTGATTTGACGGAGGCGAAGCGTCATGGAGAAGGACATCGAAGTAGGCGATTACCTGCTCTCGCTGCACGCGGTTTCGAAGGCGGAAGACGCAGCCGCGCCCGATGGAACCGATACGCCGGCGCCGCCCGAGCGCTACGCGGTGCGCGTGCGCGTGACGCGGCTGGCCGTGCACGGTTCGACGATCGCCGGCGACTCCGGCGAGATGACGGGCGACCACGGGCAGTTCGAGACCGTCGCCGAGGCGATCGCGCACGGCGAGGCGTGGGCATTACGTCGCGCGCGTGCTGGGACACACAGTGTAATAATGCCCTGTCATGCGTGTATGCGGCATCGAAATGGGGGAGTCCTTCCCCGCGAAGCGAGGGTGCGCGCGCATAGCGGATGACTAGACTTTCACTCACCGGCCGCATCGATTGACGACCGGATTGAGGCCAGTCGAGGAGGTCACCATGATGCCCGTCGCGCTTTACGTTACCCCGAACTACATCGCCTCGGTACGCCGGGGACGACGCGCGCGTGAAAGCTGCGGCGGCACGGTGCGTTTCGTCGGCGTGGACGCGTTGCCGTTCGACATCGAACATCTGTGCCTGCTCGACTGCGATACCGCCGATCGAAACACTGTTCGATGCGGTGCGGGATGCCGAGCGGTTGTTTGTTGAATGCGGTGTAAGGCGTCCGTCGTCTATGCAGTGCGCGGAGTCCACTCCGTGTGCAACTGATCGCTTCCAAGTAGAGCGGATGACGCGGCGAGCTGTCGAGGTTGGTGCCGAGACACCACAGGCGCGCGCCGGCATCGAGCAGGATGTCCGTCACGCGCAGCACGCGATCCGCGCGCAGATGGCGGTCGTTTCGTGGTCCGACGGGATCGGCCGCGAGCCAGAGCGCGGCAGGATGCGGCGAGCGCAGCGCGTAAAATTGACGACGGCGATGCCGTCGCATGACCATGCCTTTGCGAAATGGCGACAGCGGCGGATGGTCGGATCGTCGAGCGAGGCGTCGGCGGTGCTCGGATTGAGCATGATGAACACCGCGGCGGGATGCGTGACGTCGGCGGCATCGACGTCGGCAGCGCGCGTCAGCATGTAGGGGTAGCGGCCGCACGCGCTGAAGGTGGCGCTCGTTGCATCACGATGTGATGGCATCGGCATAATGCGTGCCTCGGGAGAGCGGGATGGTGGGCTGCATCCGCTGGTGCCGGGGACCGGACTCGAACCGGCAAGCCGTTAGGCGGCGGATTTTAAGTCCGCTATGTTTACCAATTTCATCACCCCGGCAGGGCGGACGCGATTCTACCACCGCGCCCCATCATGCCAAAACGGCGGCATCACGCTAAATGACAGATGACATACCCTCGCGCATAATCAGCGTCGAATCGACATGGCGCGAGGGCGCACGATGGGCAAGAGCCGGCTCGAAGCATGCAGCGATGGCGTGATCGCCATCATCATCACGATCATGGTGCTGGACTCAAGGTGCCGCACGACGAGGACTTCACCGCGCTCGTGCCGCATTTGCCTGCGTTCTGCGCCTACGTACTGAGGCTCATCTACGTCGGCATCTACTGGAACAATCATCATCACCTCTGTTACGCGATCCAGCGCGTCAACGGCTCCGTGCTGTGGGCGAATCTGCCTCTGCTGTTCTGGCTCTCGCTGTTTTCGATCACGACGGATTGGATGGGCGAGAGCCATCTGAGGCCCGTTCCGACGGCGTGCTACGGTTTCGTGCTCTTCATGACGGCGCTTGCTTGGTACATCACGCGCACGCTCACCGCCATACACGGCGACAACGCGCAGCTCGAACAGGCGCTCGGGGCGGACCGCAAGGGCAAGATTTCCGTGGTGCTTGATCTGACGGCAATCGCCGTGTCGTTCTGGCAGTCGTGGCTGGCCGCGCTCATCTATGCGCTGGTCGCCGCGATGTGGCTGATTCCGGACCGGCGCATCGAGCGCATGTCGCTCAACGAGGAGTGACGATGCGCATCGGCGTCATTTCCGATACGCACAACCTCGTGCGCCCCGAAGCGCTCGATGTGTTGCGCGATGTCGAGCACAATCGTCCATGCCGGCGACATCTGCAAACGCGACGTGCTCGATGCGCTCGCGCAACTCGCGCCGCTCACCGTCGTGCGCGGCAACAACGACGTCGCGGATGATGTCGCATCATTGTCCGAGCATGCACGCGTGGAGTTGGGCGGCGCGAGCATCTACATCGTTCACGATATCGCCGATGTGCCGAAGCAACTCGACGGCATCGATATCGTCGTCACCCGGCCACTCGCACAAGCCGCTGATAGAGAAGCGCGACGGCGTGCTGTTCATCAATCCCGGCAGCGCGCGTCGTGCCTTCCGGCAGATGATCGTCCCTCTCGGACGCTACACGATGGCCGTGCAACACCGCCTGCGCTTCCGAATGTGTCGCCACGGCGGGCGGTGAGCCCTTCAGCGGCTTCTTCGCGGTTTCGTGCAGCGCGATCACCGAGATGATGCCGATTACCGACGCGTCCATCAGATCGTACGCGGGCATCATCAGCATGCCGGTCTTTTCGACGAGGCACGCGGTGACAAGCGGCGTCGTGCCGCACCGACACGTTGAAGCCGATCGCCAGCGCGTCGTAGCGGATCTTGGTCGGGAACAGCGCCGGCAGCGACGACGGTATCACGCCCGTAAAGGTCGACAGCAGCGCGCCGAGAATCATCATGCCCGCAAAGATCGACGGAATCGTGCCCAGGCGGATTAGCGAAAGCGCCGGGATCGACAGCAGCAAACCGACACAACCCGGGAGCATCCACGGGCTTGCGGCCCACCTTGTCCGACATACGGCCGCACAAGAGCGTTAGCGGCATCATCAGCACTATCACGACGAGCACGATGAAGAGACTATGCGTCTCGTTGAACTTGAGCGTCGCCGACAGATAGCTCGGCAGATACGACAGCGCCATATAGTCGGTCACGTTGAAGATCAGCACGAGACCCACGCATTGCAGCAGCGGCCGCCATTGCTGGATCAGCGTCTCGCGGAACTGCTCCTGTTTCGTGCGACACGGCTTCGGCCTTTTCGGCTTCGCGCTGGGACGCGGGCGTTTCTTCGAGCTTCATCCGGATGTACAGGCCGATCAGACCAAGCGGACCCGCGATCATGAACGGAATGCGCCAGCTCCACGACAGCAGCGCGTCCTGCGACATCACCGCCGGCAGCAACGCGACCACGCCCGCGCCCCATCACGTAGCCGACCAGCGTGCCGAACTCGAGGAAGCTCGCCATGAAGCCGCGCTTCTTGTCCGGCGAGAATTCGGCGATGAAGGTCGCCGCGCCGCCGTATTCGCCGCCCGTCGAAAAGCCTTGCGCAGACGCGCCGGGAGCAGCAGGATCGGCACGGCGACGCCGATGGTGTCGTAGCTCGGGATCAGCTCGAGACAGAACGTGCCGATCGCCATCGTGATCATTGTCATCGCGAGCACGCGCTCGCGGCCGATGCGCTCGCCCAGCGGTCCGAACACCATGCCGCCCAGCGGACGCACGAGGAACGCGGCGGCGAACGTGCCGAACGGCGAGCAACTGCGCGGCCGGGCTGCTCGACGGGAAGAACACCTTGCTGAGCGTCATGGCGATGTAGCTGTATATACTATTCGCTGAAGTCGAACCATTCCATCGCGTTACCGATGGCCATGGCGCCCGACCGCGCGCTTGAGCAGCGATTGATCGACGATGGTGATGTCGTCGATGGTGAGACCGGGCTTCTTCTTGCTGGAAGAATCGCGTTTGCGCCAAAGGCCCTCGTGAAGAGCGTTCATGATAATCGCACTATCGGCGGCGTCCGATAGTGCTTCAAACCCTTGTCGCCCTAGGATTAACCCTAGTTTAGATCGCCCGGTCTGGTGACCATTTCCAGACCGCGCGGACAACAAAAAACCGGCCACGTGGGGCCGGTTCTGGCAGACGAATCGACGGAATTTTTAGCTTTGCGGCGGAACATAACCCGACGCCGTGTCCGCGCCTTCGCCGAAGAAGTACTTTTCGGTCTGCTTGATGAGGTACTGACGCGCGCGCGGGTCGGCCATGTTCAGGCGATTCTCGTTGATGAGCATCGTTTGTTGCTTGAGCCAGCCTTGCCACTCTTCCTTCGAGATCGTTTCGTAGATGCGCTTGCCGAGTTCGCCCGGCAGCGGCGGAAAGTCGAGTCCTTCGGCTTCCTTGCCAAGCTTCGCGCATTGAATCATTCGGGCCATGTCGTGTTTCTCCTGTATTGGGATAGCGTCGCGCGCTTTGATCGCGCGTCGTGGATGCGTATCAGAGTTGTTTCATCAGCACGAGCGACTTGCGCTGCCAATTATAGAGGCGGCGGCGGCCTTCCGGCAGATCGTCGACGGTCGCTTTCACGAAACCGCGTTTCAGGAACCAGTGCTCGGTGCGAGTCGTCAGCACGAAAATGCGAGTGAGGCCACGCGCACGGGCGCGCTGCTCGATGCGTTTCAACAGGCGCTCGCCGTCGCCGGAACCTTGCGCTTCGGGCGCGACCGTCAGGCACGCCATTTCGCCGATGCGCTCCTGCGTGTACGGATAGAGCGCCGCGCAGCCGAACAGCACGCCATCGTGCTCGATGACCGAGAAGTGGTCGATGTCGCGCTCGATCTGGTGACGTCCGCGCCGCACGAGCGTGCCGTCGGTTTCCAGCGGTTCGATCAGCGTGAGAATGCCGCCGACGTCGTCCGGCGTGGCTTCGCGCAGGCTTTCGAGATTCTCGTAGGAGATCATCGTGCCGACGCCGTCGTGCAGGAACAGTTCGAGCAGCACGCTGCCGTCGAGCGTGTACGGAATGATGTGGCCGCGCGTGACGCCGCCGCGGCAGGCGCGGATCGTGTGCTTCAGATAGAACGCAGTGTCGCCCTGCAGTTCGCCGCTTTCCTGCAGGCGATAGGCGTCGTCGAGCGACATTTCGCGGATGAGTTCGCCTTCGGAATTCATCAGTCCGTCGATCTTGGTCACGAAGATGATCTTGTCGGCGCGCAGTGCGATGGCCGCGGCGGACGCGACGTCTTCCATCGACAGGTTAAACGCCTCACCGGTCGGCGAGAAACCGAGCGAAGAGAGCAGCACGATCTTGTTCGACGCGAGCGACTGGCGCACCGAATCGCCATCGATCTTGCGCACGACGCCGGTATGCTGGAAATCGACGCCGTCGAGAATGCCGACCGGCCGCGCCGTCACGAAGTTGCCCGACACCACGCTGATGTGCGCGTGCGCCATCGGCGTGTTCGGCAAGCCCTGGCTGATCGCGGCTTCGATATCGAGCCGCACTTCGCCGGCGGCTTCCTTCGCGGATTCGGGCGCGTGGGCATCCGTGATGCGCAGTCCGTGCGAGAACGACGATTCGACGCCGTGAAGGCTCAACTGCTCGTCGAGCTGCGGTCGCGAACCGTGCACCAGCACGACATGGATGCCCATCGCGTGCAAAAGACCCACGTCCTGCACGAGCGCGTTGAGGCGACCTTCCTGCACGAGTTCTCCACCGAACGCGACGACGAACGTTTTGTTTCGGAACGCATGAATATACGGCGCAACGGAACGCATCCAGTCGACGAACTGGGCGTGGGGATTCGGCGCTTCCGGCTCGGTGGGAGCGGGCTGCGACCGGATCGTGAGGTCGGTTTGGGAATTCATGCCGGGATTATAATGCGACGGTATGCCGAATGTTTCTCGTCCCTCACGTCCCGATCAGGCGGACAAGCCTCAAACCGCCGATAAATCCCTCGATGTTCAGGCGCAGTTGCGACAACTGCGTGAAAACCTGCTGCGTAAAGCGCGGGAGGGCACGGGTTTGTCGGGTGAATCGGCGTCTGCCGGACTGAGCAAGAAGAAACTGGCTGGGAGGAAGTTTGCGGGGGCGCAAGGAGGGGCTAGGCAGCAGTCTTCGGCCAAAGAGAAGTCTGCGCCGCAAGGTGTGAAGGCGAGTGCTGATCCGGTGCGCCGTCTGCGAAACCGGTTGCGCGTGATGCGTCTCCATCGTCCGCGCAGCAAGCACCGTCGCCGCGCGGTGAAAAATCAAGTACCGGTTCGGGCGCAAAAGCGAACGCCGATCAGCGACGCGCGTAGCCGCAGCGCACCGAAGGCACGCAGACAAGCGAATCGCGTCCCGCGAACCCGACGCGTAAGCGTCAGACGCCCGCGCAAGCAAACACGCCCGGCGCACGAGCCACACATACCGCGCGAGTCACGCGCACCACGCGAACCGCGCGCACCGCACGTCGCACCCCGAACCCCTTCCCCGAAGCACTTCCGCTCTCCGGTCGCCGCGAGGAAATCGCGCGCGCAATCCGCGACAACCAGGTGGTGATCGTCAGCGGCGAAACCGGCTCCGGCAAGACCACCCAGCTCCCGAAAATCTGCCTCGAACTTGAACTTGGACGCGGGCTCGGTGCGGGCGGCAGCGGCCTGATCGGTCACACCCAGCCGCGCCGGATCGCGGCATCCGCGACGGGCAAGCGCATCGCGGAGGAACTCGGCACACCGTTCGGCGAAGTGATCGGCTACAAGGTGCGCTTCACCAACAATCTCGCGCCGGGCGCATCGGTTAAGCTGATGACGGACGACATCCTGCTCGCGGAAACGCAGACCGATCCGCTACTGAAAGCCTACGACACGATCGTCATCGACGAGGCGCACGAGCGCAGCCTCAACATCGACTTTCTGCTCTGCTATCTGCGCGAAATCTTGCCGAAGCGGCCGGACCTGAAGCTCATTCACGTCGGCGACTATCGACGCGGAACGCTTCGCGCACCATTTCGGCAGCGACGACAAGCCCGCGCCGGTGATCGAAGTGAGCGGGCGGCTTTATCCGGTCGAAGTGCGCTATCGCCCGATCGAAGAAGAAAGCGAGGCCATCAAAAACGCGCAGGGCACGCTGCCGAAGCGTAACGACCGCAAGACCGACCGCGACCTGGTGGAAGCGATCGTCGGTGCCGCCGACGAACTCTGCCGCGAAGGTCCGGGCGACGTGCTCGTGTTCCTGCCCGGCGAGCGCGAAATTTGCGACGCGGCGGAAGCGTTGCGCAAGCATTATCCGCCGCATACCGAAATTCTGACGCTGTTCGCGCGTCTTTCCGCGCAGGAGCAGGAGCGCGTGTTCAAGCCGTCGAATGCGCGGCGCATCGTGCTGGCGACCAATTTCGCGGAAACCTCGCTGACGGTGCCGGGCATCCGCTATGTGATCGATACGGGCACCGCGCGCGTGAAGCGCTATTCGTATCGCAACAAGGTCGAGCAGTTGCAGATCGAACTGGTGTCGCAGGCGGCTGCGAACCAGCGCGCGGGCCGCTGCGGCTGCGTGGCCAATGGCATCTGCATTCGTCTCTACGACGAAACGGATTTCCAGACGCGCCCGCGTTTCACCGATCCGGAAATTCTGCGCTCGTCGCTCGCGTCGGTGATTCTGCGGATGAAGTCGCTGCATCTGACGGCGATCGAAACGTTCCCGTTCATCGAGCCGCCGCCGGGCCGTGCGATCGCCGACGGCTATCAGTTGCTGGGCGAACTCGGTGCCGTCGACGACAATGCGCTCGCGCCGCTCGGCCGCGAACTCGCGCGCCTGCCGCTCGATCCGCGCGTCGGACGCATGATTCTCGCCGCGCGCGATCATCACGCGCTGAAGGACTGATCATCACTTCGGCGCTGTCGGTGCAGGATCCGCGCGACCGGCCGATCGAGGCGCAGGAACAGGCGGACCGGCGCATCGCCAGTTCGTCGACGAGCGTTCGGAATTCGCGCATCTGGAAGTGGTTCGAGGAAGCCGTCGCGCACAAGAAGTCCAACACAACGAGCAGCTCGCCGATGCGTGCCGCGCGAACTTTCTGTCGCATCTGCGTCTGCGCGAATAGCGCGACGTGCATTCGCAATTGCTGACAGTCGTGCGCGAGCACGGCTGGCGTCTGAACGAATCTAATGCGACCTTCGAGCAGGTCATTTGTCCCTGCTGACGGGCCTGCTCGGCAACGTCGGTCTGAAGGCCGACGACGAGCCGCATTATCTCGGCGCGCACGGCATCAAGTTCCATTTGTGGCCAGGCTCTGCGCTGCTGAAGAAGGCGGGGCGCTGGGTGATGGCGGGGCGAACTCGTCGAAACGAGCAGGCTCTATGCGCGCACCATCGCGAAGATCGAACCGGAATGGATCGAGACGGTCGGCCCACATCTGCTTAATAAAACCTCGCTGTCGGATGGATGCGTACTGGGAGAAGAAGGCCGCGCAAGTGGTCGCCTACGAGCGCGCGACGCTGTACGGCCTGACGATCTACGCGCGGCGGGCGGCGCGTGAGCTACGGCAAGCAGGACCCGCAATACACGCGCGAGCTGTTCATCCGCGGTGCGCTGGTGGAAGGCGAATTCGACACGCGCCTGCCGTTCTTCGCGCACAACCGCAAGCTGGTCGCCGATATCGCGCAAACTTGAGCACAAGTCGCGCCGTCAAGACGTGCTCGTGAACGACGAACTCATCTACGGTTTCTATGATGCGCTGATTCCCGACGGCATCTGGACCGGCACGGGCTTCGGGCGCTGGTATCGCGACGAGCAGAAGAAGAACGACGAGCTGCTGTTCCTGTCGCGAGACGACCTGATGCGCCATGAGGCCGCCGGCGTCACGACCGACCTGTTCCCGAAGCGCATGACGATGTCGGGCATCGAAATGTCGCTGACGTATCACTTCGAGCCGGGCGCGCGCCGTGCGATGGCGTCACCACCTTGCAGGTGTCGCTCTACGGGCTGAATCAGATCGACGCGCGTCGCGTCGAATGGCTCGTGCCGGGCATGATCAAGGAGAAGGCGCAACTGCTGCTGAAGTCGTTGCCGCAGAAGCTGCGCCGTCACGTCGTGCCGCTGCCGGACTACGCGGCGGGATTCGCGGAACGCCACGCCGGACCGAAGTTTGGCGCGGGCGGGCTCATCGATGCGCTGATCGCCGATATTCGCGAGCAAACGCAAGTCGCCGTGAAAAGCGCGGATTTCAAGCTCGAAACGCTGCCGGCGCATTTGTTCATGAACTTCAAGGTGATCGACGAGCACGGCCGTCAGCTTGCGATGGGCCGCAATCTCGCGCAACTGCGCGGGGAACTGGGCGGGCAGGCGCAGCAGCAGTTCCAGAAACTGACCGCGACGGCGGCGTTCGACGCGCTCTCGGGGATTCGGAAACCGCACCCGTTCCGCAGGCGGGTCAGACCGGCGAAAGCACCGCGCTCTACGAAAAAACCTCCCGACCTGGAACTTCGGCAAACTGCCCGAGTTATTGGAAATCCGTCGTCGCGGGCAGACGCTGTTCGGTTATCCCGCGCTGGTGGATCGCGGCACGCACTGCGATGTGGAAGTGTTCGATTCGCCCGAGGAAGCAGCGCGCATCCATCGCGCGGGCCTGCGCCGGCTGTTCGCGCTGCAACTGCGCGAACCGATTCGCTATCTGGAGAAGAATCTGCCGGGTCTGCGCGAGATGTCGATGCATTACATGTCGCTTGGCACCCCGAATGAGCTGCGCGACCAGATCGTCGAAACGGCGCTCGATCGCGCGTGTCTGCAAGATCCCATGCCCGCCGACGCCAGCTTCCACGCCCGCCGCGATGTCGCGAGGGGGCGTCTCACGCTGTTCGCGCAGGAATTGCGCACGCCGATGCTCGTTTCGGTGAAGCGTCTCCACAAAGTCTGGGAATCGATGCAGCGCTGACGATTCATGCGTCAGCGTGTCGCGAAAATGCGGAATTTCTTGCGCCGATTCAACGTATTGCGCAAAAAGAGGCGATTCGTCAACGCGTCAGCGAACGCAAACGTTTTGCAATAATGACGCCTGCCCTCCAAACCAAACCGGTTTTTTCATGCGCAATCTTTTCTCTTCCGGCCGCGTCCGCGCGGTCGTCGCACGCGCCGCGATTGCCGCGGGCGCGGCGCTTGTCGCCACTTCCGCTTTCGCCAATAACATCATCGTGCTAAATTCGGCCGAGGCCACGCTCAGCCTGATCGACGAAAACACGCGTCAGGTCGTCGGTACGGTGCAGACCGGCAAGGAACCGCATCACCTGATGCCGACGCCCGACAGCTCGTCGCTGATCGTCGCGAATTCGGCGTCGAACAATCTCATGTTCGTCGACCCGAAAACCGGCGCGTTCCAGCGCTGGGCGCAGGACATCGAGGATCCGTATCAGATCGGCTTTTCGCCTGACAAGAAGTGGTTCGTCTCGACCGGCCTGCGCCTGGACCGTCTCGACATCTATCGCTATGACGGCAAGAATCTGAGCATCGCCAAGCGCTTGCCGCTCGGGAAAATACCGAGCCATATCGCGTTCAGCAACGACGGCCAGACGGCGTTCATTTCGCTGCAGGTGTCGGGCGAAATCGCCGCCATCGATCTGCCGACGCAGACGGTGAAGTGGAAGATGGAGGTCGGTGAAGTGCCGGCGGGCGTGTGGATGACGCCGGGCGACAAATATCTGCTGGTCGGCATGACGGGCGCGGATTACGTCGCCGTGGTGGACTGGCGCAACCAGAAGGTCGTGAAGACCATTCCGACCGGCAAGGGCGCGCACAACTTCCGCTCGATGGTCGACGGCAAGCATGTGCTGGTGTCGAACCGGGTGGCGAACAGCATCAGCATCATCGATGAAAACGCGCTCACCAATGTCGGCAATATCACGGGCCTGCTGCCGGGACCGGACGACATGGAACTTTCCGCGGACAAGAAGTATCTGTGGGTTACGTTCCGCTTCGCGAAGCATGTCGGGGTGATCGACCTTGCGGACCGTAAGCTCGTGCAGACCATCAAGGTCGGTCGCTCGCCGCACGGCATCTACTTCTACAACCGTGCGCCGGTGACCGCGCCGAACGGTGCGTAACAAGCGCGAGCAGTGAAGATCTCGCCCTGTATTACGATTGAGGTAGTCTGAACCTTGGGCTGTATTTGAGTTTCACGGAGCACTATGTTTCATTCGATTCTCTCGTCTCTCGACAGCTTCGTTTCCGCCATTCAGACGATGCTCTACATCGACGTGGTTCAGCCGCTGCTGTTCAAGCTCGGCATGATGGACGTCGACGAAGACACGTACGACGCGCTCTACTGGGTGATCGTCGGCGTGCTCGAAGTGCTGGCGATGTACGCCGTGCTGCGTCCGCTCGAAGCCCTGCGTCCCGCCGAGAAATGGCAGGATCGAAAGGGCGTGCGCGTCGACGTGCTGTACACGTGGGTCGTCAAGCTCGGCATTCTCAATCTGTTCTTCTTCACGTTCCAACCGCTGTTCGATTCGCTGCAAAGCTGGCTGCGCATGCACAACGTGCCGAGCTTCGATCTCGACAACCTGTGGCTCGGCGTGACCACGCAGCCCATCGTCACGTTTGTCATCTATCTGCTCGCGCTGGATTTTGCGGGCTACTGGTATCACCGGTTGGAGCATCGCTTCGGCATCTGGTGGGAACTGCACGCGGTGCATCACAGCCAGCAGAAGATGTCGCTCTGGTCCGACGATCGCAACCATCTGCTCGACGACGTGTTGCAGGCGAGTTTTTTCGCGTGCATCGCGGTCGTGATCGGCGTGGAGCCGTCGCAGTTCGTGGTGCTCGTCGTCATCACCAATCTGATGCAGAGCGTGCAGCACGCGAATATTCGTCTGCATTTCGGCTGGCTCGGCGAACGTATTTTCGTGAGTCCGGCGTTTCATCGTCGCCATCATGCGATCGGCTACGGGCACGAAGGCACCGCGTACGGCTGCAACTTCGGCGTGCTGTTCTCGTTCTGGGACATCCTGTTCCGTTCGGCGTCGTTCGACCGCACCGTGGAGCCGACCGGCATCCGCGATCAGCTCGGCGCGCCGGGTGTGGCGCCAGTGCGCTACGGCGAGGGTTTCTTCGAGCAGCACTGGCCCGCGTTCCGCCGCATCGGCGCGCGGATCGCGTCGCGCCGTGCGACCGCCGCGCCTACCGACAGCGGTTCGGCCGTCGTCTGAGCGGTGCGCTTTGCATCCAGCCATCGCTTCCAGCGCCCGTTCGCGGCGCTGGTTTATCCTGTCGATTCCTTCTTTTTCGACGATTCACGCATGAGTGATCTGTTGCGTTCGTTCGTGCGCGCGCTGGCGAACGTGTTCCATCCGCGCATGCTCTGGCTGACCCTGATGCCGTTCGCGGCCGCGACCGTCGTCTGGGGCGCGCTCTTGTGGTTCTTCTGGCAGACGCTAACGGGCGCGGCCAATAGCTGGCTCAACGGCTGGGCGCTGACGACCGCGATGTATCGTCTGTTCGACGCAGTCGAATTTTCCGCGCTGCATTCGGTGATCGCGCCGTTTCTCGTTGTCATCATGGCGGTGCCGCTGATCTTCGTGACCGTGATGCTGCTCATCGCACCCTGTCGATGCCGGGTGTCGTCGGCCTCCTGACGCGCCCGCCGCGCGGCCGGCCATTACGCATCGCTCGAAGCGCGGCACGGCGGCTCTTGGTACGGCAGTCTCGGACATTCGACAATCACGACCATCGTGTGTCTCATGCTATACTCGTCGTCACGTTGCCGCTATGGCTGATCCCGCCGTTCTTCGCGCTGATTCCGCCGCTCCTGTGGGGCTGGCTCACGTATCGCGTGATGACCTACGACGCGCTCGCACGCGGGCGCCGAGGAACGCCGCCTTGATCGTGCGCGATTCGCGCTGGCAACTGCTTGCGATCTGCATCGTGAGCGGCCTGCTCAGTTCCGTGCCAACGATACTGTGGGCGTGGTCCGTCTGGCTCTTGCCGCTGTTTCCGGTCGTCGCGGCCGTGACGATCTGGGCGTATGCGTTCATCCTCGTGTTTTCCACGCTGTGGTTCGCGCATTACTGTCTGCACGCGCTGAAGCGGTTGCGTGCGTGCGAGCCGCAGTTTCCGGCGGTCACGGTCGAATCCCGCGAAGTAACTTTGAAGGAATAAAGGGGCACTCATGGGCATTGGCGTGATCATCATCGGCGACGAGATTCTGTCGGGCCGGCGCACGGACAAGCATCTGCCGAAGATCATCGAATTGTTGAGCGCGCGCGGCCTGTCGTTCGACTGGGCGGAATACGTCGGCGACGATCCCGCGCGTATCACGGCGACGCTCGCGCGCACGTTCGCATCCGGCGGCGACATCGTGTTTTCGACAGGCGGGGCATCGGCGCGACGCCCGACGATCACACGTGCCAGTGCGCGGGCGAAGGCGCTCGGCGTGCCGCTGGGACTGCATCCCGAAGCGGCAGAACTGATCCGCGATAAGGCCGCGCAGGCCGGCGACAAACCCGCGCCCTGCCGTGCGGGCCTTTGCCAGCAGTTCTGTATAAGCCCGAGTACAATCGATATCGAAGGACAGCACGCGTCTGCGTCCGAGCAGCAGCGGCATCAGCCTGTTTTCCAATTTGTCCGTGAGCAAGGACCGTCGCTTGCCAGTCGGCAGTTTCGCGACGCCCGCGCGCAGTTCAGCGATCATGATGGCGGACAGATAAAAGTGTCTCGAGCGGTTGAGTGTCGATCCACTCGATTACCTTCATGTCCGGTGTGTTGCGAAGCGGCTCAGAAATAACGTTTGTGTCCAGCAGAATCATTCGAAGCTCATCGGTTTGCCGGGGGTGCGGTCCCGCTCGAAGCCGGCGAGTTCGTCATCGGTCAAACGAAAGTCACGGCCGATACCGACGAGAAGGGAGCCGAGCTTTGCGCGCCCCTCTGGCTTCACCGCCGCTTCGAGAATGTCCCGGACTTCGGCTTCGGTACTGCGCCGGTGATCGGCGGCGCGCACGCGAAGTGCGCGATGCACTTCACTTCATCGGGCAGGTTTCTCACTGTGACCATTGCCATCATTCGCTCCATTTGCACGCAATGCATTCATTAATTATAGGGTGTTTGAATGCATAAGCGCGAAAGAGAGACAATTCAGGCCCCGATCCACGGCAACCCACGGAAGCACCATCCCGACACCGTCTTCCGATGCCCTTGCCCGTCCTTATCGCCCTCGAACCCTTCCAGCAGGTCAAACGGCTGGCCGAACCCCTCCTTTCTGCGCCGCGACAGCCGCGCGCTCGAAACTCGCGGCTGTCGCGGCGCAGAAACAGGACCGGCATATCTGGGGTAGCTACCTGTCGCAATTGTTCGATAAACTCGGCATTCGGTACGGAACCAGGATAGCGGATCCATTCGATCTGTGCGTATTGCGCGCCGCCGATGGGCGCACGGCCCACCCAGTGAGCTCGGCGCGAGTGCGCACGTCGACCAGACGCACACGCGAATCGAGTTGCCGCAGTTCGACGAAAGCTTGCGCCGGCGTGACGGCGCAAGCATACGTCAGAGAATTTTCGGTCGCGCGCGGCGGCCTGGCTGTAGAGTTGTTCGAGCATGCTCACATGGCACATTTGTCTCCGTGAAGGCGCAAATATTCATTCTAGCGTAGGCCCGGCGCCGAGCCGCGCAACGATCGACGTTCCGTCGATGCGTCGAAACGGTGCATAAGCTGACGAATGCACGATAATCGTGCGCGAGTCAGGCGGGCCGCATTAACGCGCACCGAAGTAGTGCGCGTCCCTCAGGCGGTAACTGGTCAGCTGCCTGGCAACGCGAAGTCATTTCACCCCAAACGCGTGCTGTTTCAATCGTTTAGCGCAAAGTTGGTGCGCTTGGCACAGAAGCTGCTTTTTGAACCCTCGATTAAGCGGTGGTTCGAATTGGTTGAGGCGGCGAAGCGATTCGCCGCCTTTTGTTAATCAGGAGATAGGTATGAGTAAAACCGTGGCCGACGTCGTGCAGCTCGTCAAAGACGAGGACGTCAAGTTCGTCGATTTCCGTTTCACCGACACGCGCGGCAAAGAACAACACGTTTCCGTGCCGGTCTCGGCATTCGATGAAGACAAATTTGAAAGCGGCCACGCTTTCGACGGTTCGTCCATTGCAGGCTGGAAGGGCATCGAAGCGTCGGACATGCTGCTCGTCCCGGATGCGGATACCGCGTTCATCGATCCGTTCTACGAAGAATCCACGCTGGTCCTGACCTGCGACGTGGTCGAGCCGGCCGACGGCAAGAGCTATGAGCGCGATCCGCGTTCGCTCGCCAAGCGCGCCGAAGCCTATCTCAAGAGCTCGGGCATGGGCGATACCGCTTACTTCGGTCCGGAACCGGAATTCTTCATTTTCGATTCGGTGCAGTGGAAGACGGATCAGTCGGGCTGCTTCGTGAAGATCGGTTCTGAGGAAGCGCCGTGGTCGTCGGAGAAGGAATTCGAAGGCGGCAACACGGGTCACCGTCCGGGCACCAAGGGCGGGTACTTCCCGGTCGCGCCGGTTGACACGTTCCAGGACATGCGCTCGGAAATGTGTCTGCTGCTCGAGCAGATCGGCATTCCGGTCGAAGTGCATCACCACGAAGTCGCGGGTCAAGGCCAGAACGAAATCGGCACCAAGTTCTCGACACTGGTTCAGCGCGCGGACTGGCTCCAGCAGACCAAGTATATCGTCCATAACGTGGCGCACACGTACGGCAAGACGGCGACCTTCATGCCGAAGCCGATCGTCGGCGACAACGGTTCGGGCATGCACGTTCACCAGTCGATCTGGAAGGACGGCACGAACCTGTTTGCGGGCAATGGCTACGCCGGTCTGTCGGAATTCGCGCTGTTCTACATCGGCGGCATCATCAAGCATGCTCGCGCGCTGAACGCGATCACGAACCCGGGTACGAACTCGTACAAGCGTCTCGTGCCGCACTTCGAAGCGCCGGTCAAGCTGGCTTACTCGGCTCGTAACCGTTCGGCATCGATCCGTATTCCGCACGTGAGCAACCCGAAGGGCCGTCGTATCGAAACGCGCTTTCCGGATCCGCTGGCGAATCCGTACCTGTGTTTCTCGGCACTGGTGATGGCGGGTCTCGACGGCGTGCAGAACAAGATCCATCCCGGCGAAGCCCCGGACAAGAATCTGTACGATCTGCCGCCGGAAAAAGACGCGAAGATCCCGACCGTGTGCGCGGGCCTCGACCAGGCACTCGACGCGCTCGACGTGGATCGCGAGTTCCTGACGCGCGGCGGCGTGTTCACGGATTCGATGCTCGACGCCTACATCGAACTGAAGACGCAAGAACTGCAGCGTTATCATCAGTCGGTGCATCCGGTCGAGTTCGAGATGTACTACTCGCTGTAATCGCATGACGCAAGCGCGAATAAGATCGATATCACGAACGACCTTATTCATTATACGATGATGCTAAAGAATCTCATCAAGGCGCGCAAAGGCCACGCCGATTCGCTTTCCGACGACGCGCAACTGTCCGCGACCGGACTTCTTCCCGGACTCGAAGCGCTGCCCACGGTCGTGCTCGTGCTCGAGATGCGGGAGCTGAAGATCGCGTATGCGAACCCGTCGGCGGAATCGATGCTGGAGATGTCGCGCAAGCAGTTGACGCAGACCAACTGGCCTGAACTGTTCGCCAACGCGGAAGAGCTCGCGAGCTCGCGAGCTCGCGACGACGATCGCATCGATCGCCGAGAACCGCTTCAACGCGACGCGGCTCGACGCCACGCTTGCGCGTCCCGCACGTGAGCCGGTGCACGTGCATGCGATCGTCGGCTATCTCGAAGCCGCGACTGACTACCTGCTGCTCGAACTCTTCGAGAACGAGCGCCACTTGCATACCGATCGCGAAGAGCGCATTCATGATCTCACAGCGGTCAACAAGCAGTTGATCTGCAATTTCGCGCACGAAATCAAGAATCCGCTGGGCAGCATTCGTGGCGCGGTGCAGTTACTGGAATTCGAACTCGGCGCGCGTGAGCGCGACGAGTTGCGTGAATATACGCAAGTCATCATCAAGGAATCGGATCGCCTGCAGACGCTGGTGGATCGCTTGCTCGAGTCGCACCGGCATCCGCATATCGTGGGCGATGTGAACATCCACGAAGTCTGCGAACGCGTGCGCGCGGTGATTCTCGCGGAGTTTCCGCGCGGCCTCACCATCGAGCGCGATTACGACGTCAGCGTGCCCGATTTGCGCGGCGACAAAGAGCAGTTGATCCAGGCGTTGCTGAACATCGTGCGCAACGCGGCCAAAGCGCTCAAGGAGCACATCTCGCAAGGCGATGCGAAGATCGAACTGCGCACGCGTATCGTGCGCAAGGTGACGATCGGCAAGAAGCTGCACAAACTGGCATTGGACTTGCTTACCACTGACAACGGTCCCGGCATTCCGAGTGAAATTCGCGACCGGATCTTCTTTCCGCTCGTGTCGGGGCGGGAAGACGGCAGCGGTCTCGGTCTCACGCTCGCGCAATCGTTCGTGCATCAGCACGATGGCCTGATCGAAGTGGAGAGCAGGCCGGGTTGCACGGAGTTCGTAATCCTGCTGCCGTTTGGGAGCTGACCCGAACTTCAACCTACGTAAGATCGAATGACGATGTCAAAGGCCGCCGCCGAGCAGCACCGCGTCCGCATCATGCTTTGAAGCCTGACCGTTTCGACGGCTCACACTGAACTCACGAAGACTTCTCGCCGAACGATACGAAGCCGATCTGGATAAGTAGACGACGACCAATCCATCCGATGGATGCTGGAAAAGGCCCTCGCACGAGAGAATTTCACGACGCGCAGTTTCTCCAGCGTACGCGATGCGCTTGCCGCCCTCGAGCAGGAAAGCCCGCAAGTGCTGGTGTCGGATATCCGCATGCCGGGCGGCTCGGGAGTCGAGCTTTTGCAGACCGTGCGCGACCGTCTGCCTGGACTGCCCGTCATCACCATGACGGCGTTGTCGGATCTCGATAGCGCCGTGGCCGCGTTTCAGGGCGGTGCGTTCGAATATCTCGCCAAGCCGTTCGATGTCGACAGGGCGGTCGAGCTGATCCGCCGCGTCGTCGATGAAAGCATGCGCGGCGAAGCCGCTTACGACGAGTGCGTAACCGAGACGCCCGAGATGCTCGGCCAGGCGCCCGCGATGCAGGACATGTTCCGCGCGATCGGACGGCTGTTGCATTCGGCCGCGACGGTGCTCATCACGGGTGAATCAGGCACCGGAAAGGAGCTTGTCGCGCGCGCCTTGCACCGACATAGCCCACCACGTGCGAACGGACCGTTCATCGCGCTCAACACAGCGGCGATTCTGAACGACTTGTTGGAATCCGAACTATTCGGCCATGAGCGCGGCGCGTTCACCGGCGCGCAGGCGATGCGGCAGGGCCGCTTCGAGCAGGCGGAGAACGGCACGCTGTTTCTCGATGAAATCGGCGATATGCCGTTCGACTTGCAGACGCGACTGCTGCGCGTATTGTCGGACGGACAGTTCTATCCCGTCGGCGGTCACAATCCCCGCTGAAGGCGAATGTGCGCGTGATCGCGGCGACGCATCAAAATCTTGAATCGCGCGTGCGGCAAGGCTTATTTCGCGAGGACTTGTATCACCGTTTGAATGTGATTCGCCTGCGTCTACCGGCGTTGCGCGAACGAAGCGAAGATATTCCGCTGCTCGCGCGTCACTTTCTGCAGAAGAGCGCGCGCGATCTGGGCGTCGAGCCGAAGTGCGTGTCCGATGATGCGCTGGCGTTTGGCCTCGCTGCCTTTTCCGGGTAACGTGCGTCAGCTCGAAAACCTGTCCAACTGGCTAACCGTGATGGCGCCGGCGCAGGTCATCGAGCAAAAGGACTTGCCGCCGGATCTGACACCACGGCAGGATTACGTGGCCGAGAGTCTCGCCGTGTCGACGGACGGTGCCGTTGCGCCGGTGCCTATCGCGGTGAACGGCGAGGCATCATCGCAAGTAGTGGCCGCCACCGCTGGCGTGGCGGCAAGCATCTGGGAAAACGGCTTGCGCACGGAAGTCGCGCGACTATTGCGCGAGAACTCCGCTGACGTAATAGACGAATGCGCGCGACGCTTCGAAGCAGCGGTGATTCGCGAAGCGCTGGATTTCACGCGCGGTCGCAAGGTGGAAGCGGCGGAGCGGCTGAGGATCGGCCGCAATACGATCACGCGCAAGATCCAGAGTTGCATCTGGACGCTTAGGCGCATCGGCGAACGACCAATGCGCGATCACGCCAGGCGTTGGCGATGTCTCGGCGAGGCGTTCGTCCGGGACACGGACATTCAAGGTCTCAGTGGGCCGGAATGACCAACACCTGGCCGACCAGAATCAGGTTCAGATTGGCGAGGTTGTTGCGCGCTTGAATGTCGCGATATCGAATACCGCTACCCAACTGCGACGTCGCGATGACGTTGAGCGTGTCGTGCGGCCGCACGGTGTAGGTTCGTTTACCGCCGTTCGCCACCGCGGAGACGACCTGATTGCTCACGAAGTACTTGCGCAACAGCGCGAGGTACGCCGGGGAGGTTTTTGCCTTGGCAATCGCTGCATTGAGATAGATGAACAGTTCCTGATCCTGCGCACGCACGCCGATTTTGTAGGCGACATTCGAACCATCCAGCTTGGTGATGGCAAAGCGTAAATCCGTTCCCTTGATAGAGCTGACCGCAAACGGATAGTCATAGATAAACGCGTCCGCGAGGCCGCTGTCGATGCTTCGGCTGATGAACTGCGGGTCTGCGTCGTCAACCTCCACGATCCTCGATCCGGGATACATGCGCATCACAAAATCTTTGACGTCCGGATCGCCTTTCAGGACGCCGATGGTTTTGCCGGCGAGGTCGCCGACTGTGCGGATGGCCGATCCATTCTTGATGGTGGGTGCATAGCCGAGGTCATCGACATAGGGCACGGAGTAGACCACGCCAGCGGGCATGTTGTCCGCAAAGGTGAGGCCGTCTATGGCGATATCGACTGTGTGGTTTTGTCTTTCGTCGACTTGTAGCAACTGTTGAGGTCCGCCCGCCTAGGTGTCCGTCTCGTGGCGCGCATCGACCGCGATCGGCTTGTCCGGCGACGAGAACGACGGGTCGGAGAATAACAGCTGAGCGAACTCCACATTGAAGCCCTGAGGTATGCCGTTCGTTTCGCTGAAGAATGGCTCGCTCGGGTTCTGAACCGGCACGCGCACGAGGCCATTGTCCCGGATTGCCTTGAGCGTATTGTCGCTGGCGACATAGCCATTCGGCTGGGTGACTGTCCGTATAGGCTGGGTGCCCGATTGCAAGGACGCTGCCGATTGCGGCGTGCCCGCCTGAGCATTGTCGCCGTGAGCGAACATTCCTTGTTTATAGGCGTAGATGCCCGTTCCCACGACGGCAATCGAGCAGACGAGACCAACGAACTTCTTGAAGCCTGGGGTAAAAGCCATATTCGAACCTCCTTTTATATAGCGTGAGTAGTCGATTGCGCCGGTGGGGACGGTCTTGACCGTCGTAGAAGCGGGGATCGGCAGCTTGGGCGCGATGTTGAGTTCGAAACTCTGGCTATCAGTTTTTCGAGCAGCGTCATCCCTTTCTCGGCGTAGATGTCGTTCTGCATGTCGGCGGCGGCGATGTACTTTTCGCTATCATTCACGAAGGAGTCGATGACACCCATCTTGTAGCTGTAATCGTTATAGGTCAGTGCGGTCACCCGCAACTGGTCCATTCCGGTATTCCCGGCGAAGGTCGAACGCAACGCACTCCAGGCTTCATGAGCCGCGTTGGCCGCCGCATACTCCTTCTCTTGCACATCGATTTCGAAGTCGATGTTGCTGTCCATGACCGTCAATGCATCGAAGGCGTGATCGAGCTTGTCCGCGGTGCCTCGTATCTGCTGATACGCTGTGCCGAGTCTTGCGATCGACTCTTCGAGCCGGCCGATTTTCATCGCGTGACTGTTGATTTCCAGTTGGGACTTGCCGTGCTGCTTCATCCACATCATCCACACGGCTTCTTCCTTCAGCTTCGTCTGGTCGCGGCGGAAGCCATCAGTCGTTTCCTGAAGAATGCGCATCTTCCCTTTGACCTTGGTGATCGCATCCGAGACGCGCTGGATTCGCGCCTTGGCGGCCTTTTGCGTTTCGCGTAGCACGCCGACGGGGTCGTAGCGAATGATCGAGTAGGTGAGGGCGCGCATGAGCAACTGATAGATCAGCCAGAGCCGGTTGCGCAAGGTGCTGTCGAGAACCAGCACGTAAAATAGTCCGACGGCAAGCGGGCCGAACAACAGGGCATAAACGGTGTTTTCGAGCAGGTTGGCGATGTAGGGCATCAGCCTGTATACAGCCCAGCCGATCGCACCGAACAGACCGATGCCGACGATCATGCCCGTGGTCCCTTCCTTGGTGTCCCAGAACGAGCGGCCTTTCTGCCTGATCGGTTCGCTCAAGAGCTTATTTCCCATCGCTGGCTGCTCCGAGGAGTTTTGTAGCTTCGCGGCATAGTCGCCATAAACGCTTTCTGAGCGTCTCGCTTGCTGCCTCGAAGTCGATCTTCACCTTGTCGAGGTTGGATCGCCTGACGATGACCTGCTTCGACAAGTCATTCTTTTCGACGCTCAGCCTGGACAATTGCGCCGACAGCGTGGCGATCTGCTGACCCAGTTGCTTCTCCTGATTCGAGAGGGCGGCGATTTCGCTCTCCGCCGCTGCGACCAGCGTGCTGTGAAGTTGACGCTTTCCCGCTTCAGGACGATCGCATGGGCATTGAGCGCCTTGAGAAGTGCGTCCGGCGACACTTCCGTTGCCGCCTGCATCGCCTGATAGCGCTGCGCTTCGTCGGGAACCTTGGCTTTCATGTTCTCCGACATGCGAATGAAAGCCCGAAACGGCGCAAAGAGCGCGTCGTTCTGAATTTGCGCATCGATCTGTTTTTCGAGATCCGTGCTGTCGTCGGCTTTGGCGTCGGATCCCGCGGCTGTCGGGGCGCCGCCCTGGAACGGCGGTGCGCCGTTTGACGAGTTCGACTCGCCGACGTCGTTTGCCCTCGATTCTTCCTTGTTCTCGGACTCGTCGACGATAACGAGATCCTTGATCTTCCATAGAAGACTCATGCTTTACATTCCTGAATGATTTTGGCTTTGCACTCCCAAAGGAACAAACTGAATATAAACAGGTTAGGGATATTTAATGCTAGATGGATACGGGGACGGAATATCGATCTCTCGCCGGCATCAAGCAATAAGAAAAATACGGAAAATATCCAAAAAGATGCGCGCGATCTTCGGCTTTTGTCAGCCAATGTGAAAAAGGATGGCTTCCTGTTTGACTGGCCGTAACTATCGCTATGATCTTCGGCCGAATATAAAAACAATCTTCAGCAAGTCTGAATGCCCAAGATACTATGAGTGTCAGTGCCGGTACGGGACACGTGTGCGCTGCGGAAGCCATACGCGCTTACGCCGCGATCCATCCCGCAGGCGTCGAGGCGGTGCATCTCGATGTGATGGATTTCGTACCGGCAAGCTTCAAGGCGCTGTACGCGGACTTCTACATCAAGCTGGTTTCCCATCAGCCTGCGTTGTGAGGTTACCTCTTATCAGAAGACCGACCGGATTTCGCCGCGATCAATCGGCGAAAGGCTTCGGCGCGCCGTGGAGCGACTGCCGCGGGCTCAAGGCGGAAATTGCGCGGCACGGGGCGGGTGCGATCGTCTGCACGCATTGCCTACCTGCCGAGTTGCTTTCACGCGAGCGCCGGCAAGGCACACTGTATATACGCCGGTGTAGGTGCAGGTCACGGACTTCGATCTCCACCGGATGTGGATCGTGCCCGGCATGCAAGGCTACTTTGCCGCAAACGATGAAGTGGCCTGGCGTATGGCCGAGCGTAGCTTGCCGGAGGCATCGATTCATGTCAGCGGCATCCCGTCAGCCGGCATTCAGCGAGCGGCTCGACCGGGCTGTTTGCGCGGCAGAGTGGGGCCTCGATCCGAATCGCACCACGTTCCTCATGATGTCAGGCGGCCTCGATGCGCTCGCGGCGCACCTCCTCGCCATGCGTGGCGAATATCAGTTGATCACGCTAGCAGGCGTAACGAATCCCTGTTGAGCGCGTTGCGCAAGCTGGCGCAGGCTCATCCGGGACGCCTGTTTCCTATTGGTTTCACGGCGCACGTCGAAAGGTTGATGGACTGTTCGGACCTCGTCATCACCAAGCCTGGCGGCCTGACTACATCGGAGTGCCTGACGATGGGGCTGCCGATGATCGTCACGTCGCGGATTCCCGGTCAGGAAGAGCGCAATGCCGATTTCCTGCTCGAACACGGCGCGGCGCTCAAGGCGTGGATGTGGCCGCGCTGGCGTATCGGGTTCGTGCGCTCATCGAGCAACCGTCCCGGCTGGATGCCATGCGCCGCGCGATGCCTCTTCTTGCCCGCCCGCCCGCTGGACGGTTCGTGCTGGACACCGTGCTTGACGTACTGAGGTGCTCGGCCGGGCGTGCGGCGGCATGAGGACGCGCTGCAGTATGCCGCATGGGCGGGATGCTCGCGTTGATCGCGTAGGTGACGCTGCTGGGCTTGTTCTTCGCCAACGTCGAAATTTAGATCGAGGGAAGCGCTGGGTGGGCCGCGAACCTGCCGACCTGGCGCGTGGAGCATCACTGGGGCTGCTCGATCTCTTCTGGAGCGGCAAGCCAATGACAGGATATCACGCCTGGGTGTTCCCGTTCGTCGCGTTGTTCTTTCATTTGCCTGCGGTCTTCTTCGGAAGAGTTGGTCGTGGCGCATCGAGGCGCGCATCGTCGCTTGGATCATGACGTTCTGGCTGGTCGAGGATTTTCTGTGGTTCGTCTTGAATCCGGCGTTCGGCATCGGACGCTTCGATCTGGTTCATGTGCCGTGGCACAAGCACTGGATCGCTTTCGCGCCTACCGATTACTGGACGATGAGTGTGCTTGCTTGCGCGCTGTTCTTCATTTCGTGGCGGCCTGGCCGAACGTCGAATGGAATGTTGCATGCGTAGCGGCGCGAGAGCATTGCTCTTCGGCGGGGGAGCGGCGGTCGTAGCGTGCATCGCTGAGCGGTGACCGTGAATGCGCCGGTCGCCGCGCCAGCCGGTCAGAGACAGGGATCGCAGCCATCGAGACCGCTGACGTGGGCCGAACCGTTGGCGTACACCGGCGTCGACAATCTGCATCGCATCACGCCGTCGCTTTATCGAAGCGCGCAAATATCCGCGAGCGACGTTCCTCGGTTACGCGCGCTGGGCATTCGCAAGATCGTGAATTTTCGATCATTCCATTCGGATGCGGATGTTCTGACTGGCAGCGGTATCGCGCTCCAGCGCATACGCATCAACACCTGGGACATTCGTGACGAGGACATGATCGCGGCGCTCAAGGCATTGCGCGATGCGGATCGCGACGGACCGATTCTCATCCACTGCCAGCACGGGGCGAATCGCACCGCCCTGGTGTCGGCGTTGTATCGCGTCACCTTCCAGGGCTGGACGAGGCCGCAGGCCGAGGATGAATTGCTGCACGGCGGCTATGGATTTCACCCTGTCTGGGGAAATATCAGGCGCTACCTCGAGCAGATGGATATCGAAGAATTGAAGCGGCAGGTCGGGGTTGCAGCGAAGCGAGGGTGATGCCGTGTCTTCAAGAATGATTCGACGGATGGTGACGCTGGGCGGCGTTCTCTCGATCGGCTGGATGCTGGACGCGCTGCTGATCTGCTTGCGCGGAATCTGCATGCCGTACGCGGACGCCGATCTTGCCGTCGTCTTCGGCAACGCGCTCGATCGCAACGGCGCGCCGAAAGCCATCCTCGCGGCGCGGCTGGACGTGGCGGTGTGGAGTGTGTTATCGCACAGGCCGCTGTCCGCTGATTTTCGTGACGGAAAGCATCGACGGACCGGGCTCGACGAAGCATCGGCAACGCGTACGTACTACGTATCTGATCGACAAGGGCATCGCGCCGAGTGCCATCGTCGTTGATGATCGAGATGGTAACACACTCGCGTCTGCCCGGCACGCCATCACGTACATGCAGGCTCGCGGAGCAAAGCGTTTCATGCTCGTCACGCAGTACTACCATCTGGCGCGCGCAGCTCGCGTTTCGGAAAGCCGGGGCGTCTAAGGTCTTCGGGGCCTATTCACGTTGGTTTCGCTTGATCGATGTCTATTCGAGCTGGCGCGAAATCCCTGCGTTTCTCGTCTACTACGTCCGGCTTTCCATCGATCACGACGCAAGGCCGATCTCCTTCAGGCCCGTCATGTTCCTCCTGCACCTTTTCTCAATAACCGGATTGATGCGCACACTGGCTTGCGCCTCGCGCTTCATCGCGCGCTGCTCGGGGCGCTTTCTTCGCGAGCGACTTTCCGGCATATATACGCCCGCCCCCCGGGGCGGGCGCCCAAGCCGCCGCCAGCCAGAGACTGGAGGCGCGGGGGGCTCAACCACACTCTTAAGCCCAAACCC
>JAQFVJ010000015.1 GCA_029439525.1 Caballeronia sp. BR6202001591004 | reverse complement strand
CGAAAGTGCGGTACGTCGTTTCCCCCCCCCCCCGGCACACGGCGCCTCTCTACCCGCACCCCTTGTCGCGAAACTTTTTTTGTCTGATTCAGCGCCGATTTTGAGAGACTACTAATCCGCAAAGCCGGCAAACAAATATCATCACAAGTGTTCAGATTACCGACAAAAGTCGAATTCAGTGAGTGGGAAAGAATTTCTCACACTTTTATTAAATCGGTTACGCCCTTTCCTTTTTAAATAAGACAAAAGCTTATACCGGTTTCACGGGAAATTCATGTTTTTCTCGCTCAACGTTTCAGCGGTGAAACGTTTTCATCGATTTCGTCCCGGCACATTTCTCTGACTATCCTCTCCATCCTTGCGCGACGGGCATTGCGCCGAAATGACACGCATCTCGCTAAATCGAGTCGTTAGCGAAGCGAACCGAAGCGGTATCGCATGCATGTTCGGTTCCTCCGTTATTCAATCTACAGACGCTTATACCGGCCGAGCATTCGATTTATTCCGGATTATTTACGCCCGGCATGGTTACCTTGAGGTTATGTCGTCACGATGGTTTTCGATAACCTTTTACTGCGCGGCGATCTGAACGCCGCCACGCCGCCCGGCGGCGAGGAAGCAAACGAAACGTCCTGGACGCGCGCGCTGGCCGGTGTCGAGCACAACTCGACCGGGCGAACGTTGCGCGTCCTGTCGTCGGCGCCCAGCGTGACGTTGTGGGATGAAGTCGCGCCCACGCCGCGCGCGATGCGCGACGAATCGGACGACGATACGGAAGACTGACGACGGCCTGCGCGCCCAAGCGTCGAGCCTCATTCGGGTCGATTAAAATCGCGGTCGTTGCCGTGCTCGTTCATGCGCGGCGTTCCTGCCCGAATTCCGGATTCGCATGACGACGCTGACCCTGATCGTCGCCCGCGCGCGCAACGGCGTGATCGGACACGACAGCCAACTCCCGTGGCGCCTGCCCGAGGATCTCGCCTTTTTCAAGCGCACGACGATGGGCGCGCCGATCATCATGGGGCGCAAGACGCATGAGTCGATCGGACGGCCACTGCCGGGCCGGCGCAATATCGTCGTTTCGCGCGACGCCACGCGACGCTACGAAGGCTGTGACACGGTGACAAGCCTCGATGCCGCGCTCGCCATCGCGCCGACGGACGAGGCGTTTCTGATCGGCGGTGCGCAATTGTATCGCGACGCCATCGCACGCGCGGACAAGCTGATCATCACCGAGATCGATGCCGATTTCGACGGCGACACGCACTTTCCCGCGCCCGATACCGCGCACTGGCGGGAAGTCTCGCGCGAGACGCATCGCGCGACGGCGCCGAACGACTTCGACTTCGCGTTCGTGACTTACGAGCGAAAAGCGCACGCGGAATAAAAAAGCCCGGCTCGATCCGGGGCTTTTGCTTTCGCTGTCGCCAAAGGCCGACGTGCGCCGGCTCACTGCCCCGCGACCGTCATCCGTTCGATCAGCGCCGAGCCGATTTCCTTGGTGCCGCGCACGACCGTGTCCGCGCCGATCGCCTCGATATGGCGGAACATCTCCTGCAACGTGCTCGCCACGGTAATTTCCTCGACCGCGTGCACGATCTTTCCATCCTCGACCCAGAAGCCCGACGCGCCGCGCGAGTAATCGCCGGTCACGTAGTTCACGCCCTGGCCCATCAGTTCGGTCAAGAGCAGGCCGGTGCCGAGCTTCTTGAGCATCGCCTCGAAATCGTCTTCCGGACGCGTGTGCGAACTCGTCATCGTCAGATTGTGCGAGCCGCCCGCGTTGCCGGTCGTCCGCATGCCAAGCTTGCGCGCCGAATACGTCGACAGGAAATAACCCTGCACCACGCCATCCTCGACGACGCGGCGCTTTTGCGTGCGCACGCCTTCCTCGTCGAACGGCGCGCTGCCCGCGCCGCCCTTCACATGCGGATCCTCGACGATCTGGATATGCGGCGCGAACACCGGCTTGCCGAGACTGTCGACCAGAAACGTGGTCTTGCGATACAGCGCGCCGCCGCTCACCGCCTGCACGAACGCGCCGAGAATGCCCGCCGCGAGCGGCGCTTCGAACAGCACGCGGCACTTGCGCGTGTCGAGGCTCTTGGCGCCGAGGCGCGCGAGTGCGCGTTCCGCCGCGTAACGGCCCACCGCTTCGGGATTGGCAAGATCGGCGGCATTGTGTTTCGACGTGTACCAGTCGTCGCGCTGCATGTCGCGACCGGCCGCCGCGATCGGTGCGCACGTGATGTAATGCCGCGAGTACGGATAGCCCGCCATGAAGCCGCGCGAGGTCGCGAGCACGAACTGCGAGTGCTGCGCCGACACGCTCGCGCCCTCGGAGTTCGTCACGCGCTTGTCCACGGCGAAGGCGGCGGCTTCGGCGCGGCGCGCAATGTCGGCGGCTTCTTCCGCATCAATGTCCCACGGATGATAGAGATCGAGGTCCCGCGGCGACATTTCGAGCAGGCTCTCTTCGGCGAGACCCGCCGCGCTGTCCTCGGCCGTGAAGCGCGCGATGTTGTACGCCGCCGCGACCGTGTCGCGCAGCACCTCGCGCGTGAAGTCTGCAGTGCTCACATTGCCGCGCTTCTTGCCGATGAACACCATCACGCCGACCATCTTGTCGCGATTGTGTTCGATCGTCTCGACTTCGTCGCGCCGCACGCTCACCGAGAGACCGTCGCCTTCGGAGATTTTGGTGGCGGCATCGCTCGCGCCGAGTTCCTTCGCGTAACGGAGGATGTCGGAGGCGATCTCCTTCAGTTCGTCCTGCGTATGCGGAAAATAGCGTTGCTTGACGTCCATGTCTGCTGCCATTTTGTCGTTTCCCTTGGTGTGTCCCGAGGTGTGTCGCCTGAGGATTTTCCGGTGATGCGCACGCGCGCATGGGATTGCGTTCGGGCCTGCCGCTCGGACCGTTCGTCCATTACTCAATCATAGCAAGGTCGGCGCGCATTCACCGGCAAGATCGTCGCGATCCAGAAGCTATAATGGTGGTATGAATTGTAGAATCCGCATCCGACCCATCGAGACGCCGCGCCCGAAGCCGACGACAACGGCTACGATCGTCCGCCCAAAGCCCAACTCAAGCGCGAAATGCACGCGCTCCAGGAGCTCGGCGAGGCGCTCATCGCGCTGCCGAAAAACGCACTCAAACGGCATGCCGATGCCCGAGGATCTCGACGACGCCGTGCGCGAGGCGCGCCGCATCACCAATCACGAAGGCAAATGACGTCAACTGCAATATGTCGGCAAGGTCATGCGCTCGCTTACCGACGAGGAAGTCGCGGCGCTGCGCACGGCGCTCGAGACGTATAGCGGCGTCAACAAGAGCGAAACCGCGCGCCTGCACTGGATCGAGCGCACGCGCGAGCAATTGCTCGACAAGGACGAAGCGTTCACGACGTTCATCGAGAAACATCCGGGCGTCGATCCCCACAGGAAGGCCGCACGCTGATCCGCAATGCGCGCAAGGAGCGCCAGCAGCAGAAACCGCCGCGCTATTACCGCGAACTGTTCCAGTGGATCAAGAACGCGGCAGGCGTGGAAGACGACGAATCCGAAGGCGGTGAGGACGTGCATGATGACGACAGCGAAGCGCAACCATCCCGACGAACTGATCGTCGGACTCGTGTTGATCAGCGACCGCGCGTCGCAGGGCGTCTACGAGGACAAGGGCGTGCCGTCACTGCAGAGGAATGGCTGGGGCGCAGCGCTGAGCTCACCGTGGCGCGCCGAAACGCGCCTGATCCAGGACGATGCCGCGACCATTTCCGCGACGCTCGTCGAACTGGTGGACACGATCGGGTACGATCTCGTGCTGACGACGGGCGGCACCGGCCCCGCGCGCCGCGACGTGACGCCCGAAGCGACTTTGGCCGTCACCACCACGATGCCCGGCTTCGGCGAGCAGATGCGGCAGATCAGCCTGAATTTCGTGACGACGGCAATTCTGTCGCGGCAGGTCGCGGTGATCCGCGAGCCGATGATCACACAGCGCTCATTATTATCAATCTGCCGGGGTCAGCCCAAGTCGATCAAAGAGATGCTGGAAGGGCTGAAAGACGCCGACGGTAAACAGAAGGTGCCGGGCATCTTCGCGTCGGTGCCATATTGCATCGACCTGATCGGCGGTCCGTATATCGAACCGCGGCCCGATGTGGTCGCCGCGTTCCGTCCGAAAAGCGCCCAAAGGAGAAGCAATAAGGCGCGCCGAAGGCTTAGGACGCGTCGGCGGCGGCCGCCGACGGAATAAGGAAGTGCTGGCGATAGTACTTGAGTTCGTCGATGGACTCGTGGATATCGGCGAGCGCCGTGTGCATCGCGCGCTTCTGGAAGCCCTTGTAGATCGCCGGCTGCCAGCGGCGGGACAGTTCCTTGAGCGTGCTGACGTCGAGATTGCGGTAGTGGAAGAATGTCTCCAGTTCCGGCATCCAGCGCGCCATGAAGCGGCGATCCTGGCAAATGGAGTTGCCACAAATCGGCGATTTGCCCGGCGGCACGTATTGGCCGAGAAATTCGCGGATCTGCCGCGTTGCTTCGACTTCGTCCACCGTGGAGGCTTTCACGCGTTCGGTCAGGCCCGAGCGGCCGTGCGTGTTGCGGTTCCACTCATCCATTCGGCCGAGCACTTCGTCCGTCTGATGGATCGCAAGCACCGGCCCTTCCACCATTTTGTCGAGCGTCGAATTCGTCACGACCACCGCGATCTCGATGATGCGATCGTTGTCCGGTTCGAGACCCGTCATTTCCATGTCGAGCCAGACGAGGTTCATGTCGCCGCGTTCAAGCACAGTCGCGGCGGGTTCGAACGGCGCGGCGGAACGGTCGGAAAAATCGGTCATGGAAGCGGCCTGAAAGAGGTAGAAGCCACGTTTCAATGCTATCGTCGCCGCTTTCATCATGATCGCAGGAACTGTGACAACGTAGACAGTGGCTAGAATCTATAATTCTCGCATAGTTCAATCGGAAATCCCCGGGATGACCCACTTCTCGCTCGCATTCTCGACGATCTGCGTCGTCGCCCTGGTCGCGATGGTGGCGACAAAACTCTGGCTCGCCTCGCGGCAGATTCGCCATGTCGCGTCGCACCGCGACGGCGTGCCGTCGCAGTTCAGCGACACGATTCCACTCACCGCACACCAGCGCGCGGCGGATTACACCGTCGAGCGCACTCGCCTCACGATGATCGAAGTCATCACGAGCGCGGTCGCGCTGGTCGCGCTGACACTGCTCGGCGGCGTGCAGATGCTCGATCTCGCCATCTCTGGCTGGCTCGGCCGCGGCTATCTTGGGCAGATCGCGCTGATCGCGTCGGTCATCGCGATCACGAGTCTCATCGACCTGCCGTTCGACTACATTTGGCACTTCGTCATCGAAGAAAAGTTCGGCTTCAACCGCATGTCGAAGAAGCTGTTTTTCGTCGATCTGGTGAAAGGCGTGTTGCTCGCCGTCATCATCGGCGCGCCGTTGCTGCTGGTCGTGCTGTGGCTGATGGATCGCGCCGGCGCCTACTGGTGGCTGTGGACGTGGATGGTCTGGATCGCATTCCAGTTGCTCGCGATGGTCATCTACCCGACGTTCATCGCACCGCTCTTCAACAAGTTCGAGCCGCTGAAGGACGAGGCGCTCGTCAAACGCATCGAAAACCTGATGTCGCGCACCGGCTTCGCAGCCAAGGGCCTGTTCGTCATGGACGGCAGCCGCCGCTCCGCGCACGGCAACGCGTATTTCACGGGCGTCGGCGCAGCCAAGCGCATCGTGTTCTGCGACACGCTGCTCGCGCGCCTCTCGGGCAGCGAGATCGAGGCCGTGCTCGCGCACGAACTCGGCCACTTCAAGCGCCGTCACGTGCTCAAGTTGATGGTGGTCATGTTCGGCATCAGCCTGGCGATGCTCGCGCTGCTTGGTTGGCTCGTGCAGACGACGTGGTTCTACGAAGGACTCGGCGTGCGGCTATCGCTCGTCGGCAGCAACAACGGGCTAGCGCTCGTGCTGTTCATGCTGGTGCTGCCGGTGTTCATGTTCTTCGTGACGCCACTCGGCAGCCTCACATGGCGCAAGAATGAATTCGAAGCCGATGCGTTCGCCGCGAGCCAGACCGATCCGAAGGATCTCGTCAACGCGCTCGTGAAGCTGTACGAGGACAACGCGTCGACGCTCACGCCCGACCCGATCTACACGGCGTTCTACTACTCGCATCCGCCCGCGTCGCAGCGCATCGACCGATTGATGCAGCACGCGACATGACCCGCGGCGCACCGCGAAGCCGCCGCGTATCGGCGGGTGATCGCCTCGAAGGCACGGTGATCGCCGTGCACGGGCGGCACTATCTGGTCGGGCCCGACGACAGCGCGCCGATGCTGCAATGCTTCCCGCGCGGCAAGAAGAGTGATGTTGCCGTCGGTGATCGCGTACATTACGAGCAATCGTCGGCAGATCAGGGCGTGATCGTCGAAATCGGCGAGCGGCGCAATCTGCTCTATCGGTCGGATCAGTTCAAGTCGAAGCTGTTCGCGGCGAATCTCGATCAATTGCTGATCGTGCTCGCGACGGAACCGCATTTCAACGAAGACCTGCTCGGGCGCGCGCTGATCGCGGCCGAGGCGCACGGGCTGGAATCGCTGATCGTGCTCAACAAGATCGATATGGAAAGGGCGCTGCCGCTCGCGCGCGAACGGCTCGCGCCCTATCGGGCGCTCGGTTATACCGTCATCGAGCTGTCCGCGAAAATGGCACCCGGCGACGTGCATCTGCAACTCGATGCGCGCTTGAAAGACCGTTCGACCATCCTGCTCGGTCAGTCGGGCATGGGCAAATCGACGCTCGTGAACCTGCTCGTTCCCGACGCAGATGCCGCCACGCGCGAGATTTCATCGGCGCTCAACAGCGGCCGCCATACGACGACCTTCACGCGCCTCTACGAACTGCCGGAAGGCGGCTCGCTGATCGATTCGCCGGGCTTTCAGGAGTTCGGGCTGCATCACCTTTCCGAAGGTCAACTGGAGCGCGCATTCGCCAATTTCCGGCCTTATCTCAGGCAGTGCCGCTTCTACAACTGCCATCATCTGCATGAGCCGGGCTGCGCGGTGCTCGAAGCCGTCGAAGCCGGCAAGATCCGGCGCGAGCGTCACGCGCTGTATGCGCAGCTCGTCCACGAAGCGAGTCAGATCGTTCGATGAAACGCCTCACGCGCGCGCCCAATCTCATCACGGCGCAGCACTGGGTCAACGTGCTGACGACCGCGGGCGTGCCGTGCGAGTTGCACAACCGCTATCTGAACGGGGCAATGGGCGAGATTCCCGCGGATCAATACGCGCCGGAAATCTGGATCACCGACGGTCGCGACGAAGCGCTGGCGTTGCGCCTGCTGGAGCGCGCGAGAAACGGACCGGACGCGAATGCCCGACCCTGAAAGTGCAAGCGGCGAATGGCTGGAAGCGCGCAGTTCACCGTGTGCTGGAACTGTCAGACACCGCGCGACCCGTTGGATGACTGAACTGGATGACTGATTAGGCCAGCCACACGGCGATGGTGAGCATCAGCAACAGCAACATCCACAGAATGACGGCGCGCCACACGAGGCCGACGGCCGACTGAAGCGTGCGCGGCATGCAATCGTCGCCGACGGGCAACGGGCTTGCATCGCCAACAGCCAATGCCTCGACGCTCAACGGCTCCGCGAGCGGACCGGACAGGCGCGCGCCGAGCGCACCGCTGCCCGCCGCGAGCAACACGCCTTCGTTCGCATCCGGCCACTGGCACGCGTGATTGCGCCACGCGTAGATCGCGTCCTCGAAGTTGCCGACGATCGCAAATCCGAGCGCGGTCAACCGCACCGGCACCCAGTCGATGATGAAGAACGCGCGCTGCGCGAACGAGGAAAATGCCGCCGTCCGCTCGGGATTCGGCTCCACCCACGTGCGCGCCAGATACTCCGCGATGCGATAGAACACCGCGCCCGCCGGACCGATCGGAATCAGGAACCAGAAGAACACGCCGAACACGTGTCGATGCGACGCCACCACCGCGTGCACGAGCGTCTGACGCACGATCTCGCTCACGAGCATATCGACGGTATCGAGCCCGATCCATTCCGTGAGGATTTCGCGGGCGCGCGGCACGTCGTCGTTATTGAGCGCGAGGTGAATGTCGGTGAAATAGTGGCTGAACTGCCGGAAACCGAGCGTGAAATAGACGATCACCACGTTCCACAGAAACGCGAGAACAAAGTTGATCTGAGAGAGCACGTAATAGATCAGCCCGACCACGAGCGTCCACGGCAACACTACGACCAGCCACGCGATGATGCCGTGCTTCTCCTTGCCCGCATCGAAGCCGTGGGCAGTGGATTCCGCATGATAGTGAAGCAACGCCGAAACCGGATTATGCGGCGACAACGCGCGCACTTGCTCGATGATGAGAGCTAGCAATACGGAGAAAAAAGTCATGCCCAGCGCCGAAAACAGTCGGAGTAGTTCGAGTTTCGCGTAACTATAGCACAGCGCCCGACGCGTTTAGCGCGCGAAATAATCGCGTGTGCAAAGGCCACCGCGCGAGCTTCACGCGTCATCCGGCTCACGCCGCGAGGAAACGGTAGAAATTGTGCAACATGCTGGCCGTTGCGCCCCAGATGAAATAAGGAGCCTTGTTTTCGGCCGCCTGATACGGCATGGCAAAAAAACGACGCTCGCCGCCTTCCCAGCGGAACACGCACACTTCGTGATTGGCCGGGTTCATCAGCCAGGCGAGCGGCACTTCGAAGATATCCGCGACTTCGCGCGTATCGGCCTTCAACGTGAAAGGCGGATAAACTAGCGCGACGACTGGCGTCACATTGAAACCCGTCCCCGTCAGATACTCGGGCATCGCGCCGATGACTTCGCAGTGTTCTGCGCCAAGGGCGACTTCCTCCATCGCTTCGCGCAGCGCGGTGGCAGCGGCATCGGCGTCTTCGGGTTCGCGGCGTCCGCCGGGAAAACTGATTTGCCCCGCGTGGTCGGAAAGATGATCGGCGCGCTGGGTCAGCAGCACCGTCAGGCCGGTATCGCGCACGACCAGCGGCCAGCACCGACGCCACGCGCGGATCGCTGCCGATCGCCTTGATGCGCTGCTCGCGCGCTTCCTGCGTCCAGTCGAGCTGGCCGTCCGGCGTCACACGCCCGGCGGGCACGGGCAGCAGGTCGTCACCCGTCGAAACGACGGGCATCTTTTCGGGTTCGAGAATGCGCGGAGTCGAGGTCTTACCGGTGGACACGAGTCGGAAGCTGGGCTGTCGAAATCTCAATTTGAACACACCCCCAAAAAAGCACCCGCAAGGGGTGCGTGGGGTGCTTTTTTTGTACTGCTTTGACAGTTGTGCTGCTTTGACAGTTGACGTCTTCCGATTACTCGGCCGAAGCAGACTTGTCCTTGAAGACCAGCTTTTCCTTGATTCGAGCCGACTTGCCCGAACGCTCGCGCAGGAAGTAGAGCTTCGCGCGACGAACGTCACCGCGGCGCTTTACGACGATGCTCGCGAGCAGCGGCGAGTAGGTCTGGAACGTACGCTCGACGCCTTCGCCCGACGAGATCTTGCGGACGATGAAGTTCGAGTTCAGGCCACAATTGCGCTTGGCGATCACGACGCCTTCGTAAGCCTGGACACGCTTACGCGTACCTTCGACGACGTTCACGTTGACGATGACCGTGTCGCCCGGACCGAAGTCGGGGATGGACTTCTCGCCGAGCACGCGTGCAATCTCTTCCTTCTCGAGTGTTTCAATCAGATTCATTACCGACTCCTTGTGCCATCTTGCCGAAGTTGTTTGCCTTAGACGAAGGCCACGGTAGAGGATGGGTTTGCTTCAGGCGCCGTTATGCACGACGCCCCCTTGTCCCGCTCGTCCGCTCTCGGTCTATGCAGACTTCGATACGCCCTTCGCGAGTTCCGCGAGCCATGCCTCGTCAGCATGGCTCAACATTTTTTGCCTGCGCGCCCGCTCGATCAGATCGGGCCGCTTGATGAACGTATTGCGTAATGCTTCGCGCCTGCGCCAGGCGTCGATTTGCTTGTGATGGCCGCCGAGCAGCACATCGGGCACGCGCACGCCATCGTATTCCTCGGGACGCGTGTAATGCGGACAATCCAGCAGGACGTCGACGAAACTGTCCTGCACCACCGATTGCGCATCATTCAGCACGCCCGGCAGATGACGGACCACTGCGTCCATCAGCGCAATGGCGGGCAACTCGCCGCCGGACAGCACGAAATCGCCAAGGCTGACTTCTTCGTCCACGACACGGTCGATCAGGCGCTGATCGATCGCTTCATACCGGCCGCACAAGAGCACCAGACCCGGTTCCTGCGCGAAACGCATCACGCGATCGTGGTCGAGCTTCACGCCCTGCGGCGACATCATCACCACACGCGTCGCCTCGATGCCCTGCTCGCGCTGCGCGGCCTTCGCCGCGTCGATCGCGTCTTCCAGCGGGCGCGCCAGCATGACCATGCCGGGGCCGCCGCCGTACGGGCGATCATCTACCGTGCGGTAATTGTCGGTGGTGAAATCGCGCGGATTCCACGTGCGCAAACCGAACCGCTCCTGCTTCACCGCCCGACTGGTGATGCCCCAGTCGGTCAGCACGCGGAACATCTCGGGAAAGAGCGTCACGATATCGAACTGCATCGCACTCCCCGTCGATCCGATGCGGCTTTAATAATCAGCGTCCCAGTCGACGACGATACGCTTCGCCGTCCGATCCACCGTCTTCACGTACACGCCGACGAACGGAATCAGCCGCTCGCTAGTGACAGGCTTGCCATCCTTGTCGGCGGTCGGATACTCGATCCGCAAGATAGAATGCGCGCCGTTATCGATCATGTCGACGACGCGGCCCAAGGGCACGCCTGCCTCATTTTCGACATCCAGGCCGATCAGATCGACCCAGTAAAACTCGTCTTCATCGTCAAGCTTGGGGAAATCGCTTCGGGCGATGTGCACCACGTGGTCCTTCAGCGCTTCCGCCGCATCGCGATCGTCACAGTCGGCGACGTGCGCGCCGATGGTATCGGCATGCACTTTCGACTGCGCACAGCGCGCGGATTTGATCTCGTAGCCTTTCGTGAGCCACCACTGTCGGGCGATGAGCAGCGCATCGCCGCCCGACTGGCCGAGCGCGTGCGGCACGATCTTGACCCAGCCTTTTAGGCCGTATGCACCCGCGATATAGCCGACCTCGACCGCATCTTCAGGGAGCGCCTGAACCGTCTCGATCACGCCTTCCAGCTTCTTCGTGCCAGAAACGCCAGCCGCCACGCGACGCGCGCCCGGCTTGCGGGCGAACGCGCCGAACGTAGCGGCACCTTCACCTTCATCTTGCCCCTGCTTCGGCTGGCTGACGGAAGCATCGCGGCCGTTTTGTGGATCACGCGCGGACATCAGCGAACCTTTGGGCAGATTCGAGCGATCCGACGACGCGCCTTGCAACGCGATTCGTCCTGATCGCAAAAACACGCAAAACAGCTTACGCGGCCGGCTGAGCCTGTTGCGCTTGCTTGACCAGACGCTCGACGGTCAGCGACAGTTGCGCGCCAACGCTTTGCCAGTAGGTCAGGCGATCTTGAACGATACGCAGCGATTCGCCCTTGGTGGCAACCGGGTTGTAGAAACCCACGCGCTCGATGAAGCGGCCGTCACGACGGCTACGCGAATCGGTTGCGACGATGTTGTAGAATGGGCGCTTCTTCGAGCCGCCACGAGCCAAGCGGATGATGACCATGCTGAAATCCTTGGAAAACCGGGGTTCAAAACTACGATAACAATAGCAAGTGATTATATAGTGAGATTCCGACGCTCTAACAAACACTTAACGCATTTTTCGCATCGAGACGATGCGCGACGGATAATTTTGCAACGCTTTCGGCGTCATGCGGTCCATTGGAATGGGCGTGGCGCCCGGTGCGACAATGTGACCTTCCGTCGGCGACGACGCATACCGGCGTAAAATCATACACTCGTGCGAAGCTTAGCTTTTTTCTGGCCGTTGCAGCGCATCCTCTCACCACCGCTTTCGCTGATGACTTCCTCGTCCGCCGCTACGCCCGCATCGAACCCCGCCGGCAAGCCGTTCCCGCCCTACTTCCGCTCCAAGACGCTGACCGCCGCGCTCGCGTTTCTGTTCGGCTATATCGGGCTGCATCGCTTCTATCTGTACGGCATGCGCGACAAGTACGGCTGGGCGCACATCGTGGGCATCATTCTGGGCGCAGTCGGTTTCATGCTGCTGGCGGCTACCGAACGCGCGTCGGTGCTCGGCTGGGTGCTTGCCGTGCCGGGCGCGGTGTCGCTGCTGGGGGGATTTCTGTCGGCGATCGTTTACGGACTGCGCCCGGACGCGAAATGGGACGCGCAGCTCAACGCGCACACGCACCGCGCAAGCAACTCCGGCTGGATGATAATCTTCGTGGTGATTTTCTCGCTGCTTTTCGGCGCCTTTCTGCTGATGACCGGTCTCGCGCTTACGTTCCAGACCTACTTCGAAAGTCAGGTCGAGGCAGCGAAGTCCATCTCCCAATAAGCCCAGTAAAAGCCCAGTAAAAAACTCTCAGAAGAGACCCATCTGCGGACTCGGCGGCGCAGAAGGAGGCCCGAACTCCGACATATCCAGAATCCCGCGCTGCCGCGCGTTCAGACCGAGCCGCTTGCTCGCCTTCGTGAAGCGCTGCTTCCAGCATATCAGCCCACAGGCCCTCGCCCTTCATGCGTTTGGCAAAGTCCGAGTCGTAGTCCTTGCCGCCGCGCATATCACGCACGCAGCTCATCACGCGATCCGGAAAAATGCGCCGCCAGTCAGTCCTTGAACAGCGACGCGACTTCCCCCGGCAGACGCAGCACGATGTAACTCGCGCTCGTCGCGCCCGCCTCCGCGCAGGCTTCCAGCACGCGCTCCATGTCCGGCTCGGTGACAAACGGAATCACCGGCGCGATGCTCACTGACCGCATCCACCAGTGTGCGAATGGTGCGCAGACGCCCCGCCAGCTTGGCTTCGCGCGGGTCGAGCGTGCGCGCGATATCGGCGTCGAGCGTGGTGATGGTGATCGCGGCCATCACCTAACCGCGCTCGGCCATCGGCGCAAGCAGGTCGATGTCGCGCTCGATCAGCGACGACTTGTGATGGCCGCGAACGGATGCCCGCAGTCGTGCAGGATTTCGATCACGCGGCGCGTCAGCCTCCAGTCGCGCTCGACCGGCTATAGGCATCGGTGTTCACGCCGAGCGCGATCGGCTCGGGCTTTTAGCTCGGCTTCGCCAGTTCCTTTTGCAGCAGTTCGCCAGCGTTGACCTTGGCGTAGATTCGGCTTTCGAAATCCAGACCGGGCGACAGGCCGAGGTAGCTGTGCGTGGGCCGCGCGAAGCAGTAAATGCAGCCGTGATAGAAATTGAGCGACGTGGAAAACGGAATGTCCGGCGAGTCGTTGGCGTGAGGATGCTTTTCGCGCGCTGCTCGTACACCTGCGTGCGCAGCGGGCGTGCACCCTCTTCCTCGCCTTCCTCGGAAACGCGCCGCGAGCCGTCGTCGACGCGCTCTCGCGCGTCTTTCTCGTAGCGGCCTTGCTGTTCGTGACCGCGCTGCGGCTTGAGCGGCACGACAGGATATTCGCGGTCGGACGTGGGCATTGCGATAACTAATGTTCGAGAATAATACTGTGGAAATATACAGTATCGACCCGTCATCGCAAGCAAAAATTCACTGCTCGACTGGAATGAACAGCGTCTCCTTGATCTCCCCCATCACCACATAGCTTTTCAACTGCGCCGCGCCCGGCAACTGCAAAAGAATATCGCGAGCAGCTTGCGATAGTCGGCCATCTCGCCGATGCGCGTCTTGATCAATCAGATAGTCGAAATCGCCCGACACGAGATGGCACTTGAGCACCTCGGGAATCTTCTGCACCTCGCGCCGGGACTGCTCGAACATGTTGCCGCTCTTGTGATCCAGCGTGATTTCAACGAATAACGAGCAGCGCCGCGCCGAGTTCGTTGGCATTCACGCGCGCGTAGTAGCCCATGATGACGCCGTCGCGCTCCATCCGTTCACGCGCTCGATGCACGGCGTGACCGACAGACCGACCTGCTCAGCCAGATCCTTCATCGCGACGCGGCCGTCCTTCTGAAGAATGTTCAGAATCTTGTGGTCAAGCTTGTCCAGCGCGCGGACCGGATTCCGCTGTGTTCTCATTGGTTTTTCTTGAAAATCACCCATATACAATAACTAAAACTATATCAAGACTCATACAATACCATAGGCGATAACACTATATACGAACGTCCTTTGGCTGCGTCGATCGACTTAAAGCACGCGCATGCGGGAAGTTCACCGAGGCGGGACGGAGTTCTCATGCGGATTGTTATTCTCGGAAGCGGCGTCGTCGGCGTGACGAGCGCGTACTATCTTGCTCGCGCCGGCCACGAAGTCACCGTCATCGACCGCGAATCGGGCCCGGCGCTCGAAACGAGTTTCGCCAATGCCCGACAGATCTCGCCGGGCTATGCTTCGCCGTGGGCGGCGCCGGGCGTGCCGCTCAAGGCCGTCAAGTGGATGTTCGAGAAGCATGTGCCGCTCGCCATTCGCCTCGACGGCACGATGAACCAGCTACAGTGGATGTGGCAGATGCTGCGCAACTGCACGCAGGATCGCTACAAGGTCAACAAGGACCGCATGGTGCGTCTGGCCGAGTACAGCCGTGATTGCCTGCAGGCGTTGCGCGCGGACACCGGCATCCAGTACAAAGGTCGCACCGGCGGCACGCTGCAACTTTTCCGCACGCAACAGCAATTCGATGGCGCGGGCAAGGACATCGCCGTGCTGAAGGACGCGAACGTGCCGTTCGAACTGCTCACCGCCGATGAGCTGAAGAAGACCGAACCGGCGCTCGCCGCCGTGTCGCATAAGCTGACGGGCGGTCTACGTCTGCCGAACGACGAAACCGGCGATTGCCAGATGTTCACCACGCGTCTGGCCGCGATGGCCGAAGCGCTCGGCGTCAAGTTCTTCTACAATACGTCGATAGATGCGCTCGCCGTCAGCAACGGCCGCATCGCCGGCGTAAAGTGCGGCGCGGAACTCGTGCAGTCGAATTCGTACGTCGGCACGCTGGGTTCGTATTCGCCGAAGCTGCTCCGTGATCTCATGAAGATTTCCGTTTATCCGCTGAAGAGCTATTCGCTCACGGCGCTGATCGTCGATGCAAGCCGCGCGCCGGTTTCGACGGTGCTCGACGAAACGTACAAGATCGCGATCACGCGCTTCGACGACCGCATCCGGGTGGGTGGCATGGCGGAGATTGTCGGTTGCGACAAGGGTTTGAAGCAGGCACGCCGCGAAACGCTAGAAATGTGCGTCAACGACCTGTTCCCGGGCGGCGGTTATACCGCGAGCGCGAGCTTCTGGACGAGCCTGCGCCCAATGACGCCGGACGGCACGCCGATCGTGGGCCGCACGAAGATCCCGAACCTGTTCCTCAATACGGGTCACGGCACGCTCGGCTGGACGATGTCGTGCGGCTCTGGTCATTTGCTCGCCGATGTGATGTCGGGCAAGCAGCCCGCGATCCGCGCGGACGATTTGTCGGTGCATCGTTATTCGGGCGATGTCGGCGTGAATCGTCGTCCGGGTCACGCGAACGCGTGATTTCCGGCCCGACTTGATGAAACAACGGTGCCTTTCGGCGCCATTTTCGTTTTTAGAAATGATCTTCGCTCAACGCGAGCACGCCGTCCTTACCGTTCGCGCTGGTGATCGCCGTATTGCAGTACGGCCGTCGGACTGGCCTTGATGCCGAGCTTGTGCTCGATCGACACGCAATGCACGTCGTTGCGCTCGCCGAGTGAGCCGTCTTCATTGACGAGAAACTTCGGCACGGTGAAGAGCGAAATGCCATTCACGCCTTCGGGCACGTCTGGCGTGCACCCAAGCACCAGATGGACGATGTTCTTCGCCATGTCGTGCTCGCCGTACGTGATGAAAATCTTGGTGCCGAACAGCTTGTACGTGCCGTCGCCTTGCGGCACGGCGCGCGTCGAGATCGGAGCCGGCCTGGGGCTCGGTGAGGTTCATCGTGCCGGTCCATTCACCTTCGATGAACTTCGGCAGATAGCGCGCCTTCTGCTCGTCGCTGGCCGCGGTGAGCAGCGCTTCGATCGCGCCGTCCGTCAGGAGCGGACACAGCGCGAAGTAGAGATTCGCCGAGTTGAGCATTTCGATGCACGGCGTCGCGATGAGCTTCGGCAAACCCTGACCGCCGTATTCCGTGGAATGCACCATGCCTTGCCAACCGCCTTCGGCGAACTGGCGGAACGCGGCCTTGAAGCCCGCGGCTCTGAAGCCGGGTGTCGTCGTGACTTCGCCGTTCGACCATGTGCTGGGCTCGCGGTCGCCCGTCACGTTAAGCCGCGCGACGACTTCGCCGCAGAGCGCGCGGCTTCATCGACGATGGCCTGCGCGGTATCGAAGCTGCCATCCTCGTAGCCGGGCAATGCGGCAACGCTGTCGAGATCGGCGAGTTCCTTCATCACGAACAGCATGTCCTTGACGGGGGCAGTGTAGCTCATCTGGTTTGTCTCCTCCAGCGTGAATTCAAAAGCAAAAAAGGGCGTAACGAATGTCACGCCCTTTTCTTTTATGCGCTTTTCACGACGCGCACGGTCAGCCGAGTTCCTTCACGAATTCCGGCACAACTGAGAACAGATCGCCGACGAGGCCGTAATCCGCCACGCTGAAGATCGGCGCGTCCGGATCCTTGTTGATCGCGACGATCACCTTCGAGTCCTTCATGCCGGCCAAGTGCTGAATTGCGCCCGAGATGCCCACCGCAATGTAAAGCTGCGGCGCCACGATCTTGCCCGTCTGACCCACTTGATAATCGTTCGGCACGTAACCCGCATCGACCGCCGCGCGCGATGCACCCAGTGCCGCGCCCAGCTTGTCCGCCAGCGGTTCGAGCACTTGCGTGTAGTTATCGCCGTTGCCGAGACCCCGGCCGCCCGACACGATGATGTTCGCGCTCGTCAGTTCCGGGCGATCGAGCTTCGTGACTTCGCGGCTCACGAACTGCGAGATGCCTGCATCGGCTGCGGCTTCGATCTTTTCGACCGATGCGTTGCCTCCTTCTGCTGCAACCGGATCGAAGTCAGTCGCGCGCACTGTCACGACCTTGATCGGATCGCTCGATTGCACGGTGGCAATCGCGTTGCCCGCGTAGATTGGACGCTCGAAGGTATCCGGACTATCGACTGCGGTGATATCGCTGATCTGCGCGACATCCAGATGCGCAGCGATTCGCGGCGCTATGTTCTTACCGTAAGCCGTCGCAGGCGCGAAGATATGCGAATAATCCTTCGCGATATTCAGCACCGTGCCTTCGACATTTTCCGCGAGGCCTTCGGCGAGTTGGGGCGCATCGGCCAGTAGCACCTTGCTCACGCCCGCGATTTTCGCTGCCGCATCGCCCGCAGCCTGCGCGTTCGAACCGGCGACCAGCACGTGCACATCCCCACCGACTTTCGCTGCCGCTGCAACCGTATTCAGCGTCGCGGCCTTGATCGGCGCATTATCATGCTCTGCAATAACGAGAGTCGTCATCAGATTACCTTCACTTCGTTCTTCAGTTTTTCGACCAGCGTCTTCACGTCTGGGACGGTGATGCCGGCGCTGCGCTTAGGCGGCTCGGTGACTTTCAGCGTCTTCAGACGCGGCGCGACATCCACGCCGAGGTCTGCGGGCTTGACGGTCGTCAGCGGCTTCTTCTGCGCCTTCATGATGTTCGGCAGCGTCACATAGCGCGGCTCGTTCAGGCGAAGATCCGTCGTCACCACCGCTGGCAGCTTCAGCGAGAGCGTTTCCGCGCCGCCATCGACTTCGCGCAACACCGTGGCTTTGCCATCGGCAATCGTCACCTTCGAAGCGAACGTCGCTTGCGGAAGACCCGCCAGCGCAGCGAGCATCTGGCCGGTCTGATTCGAATCGTCATCGATCGCCTGCTTGCCGAGGATGATCAACTCGGGCTTCTCCTGATCGACCAGCGCCTTGAGCAGCTTGGCGACAACAAGCGGCTGCAATTCATCAGCGGATTCAACCAGAATCGCGCGATCCGCGCCGATCGCCAGCGCGGTGCGCAGCGTTTCCTGACATTGCGTCACGCCGCACGACACGGCGATCACTTCCGTCGTGACGCCCGCTTCCTTCAGACGCACCGCTTCTTCCATGGCGATTTCGTCGAACGGGTTCATCGACATCTTCACGTTGGCGATATCGACGCCCGTGTTGTCCGATTTCACGCGGACCTTCACGTTGTAGTCGACAACGCGTTTGACTGGCACCAGAATTTTCATCCACACGCTCCAAAGCTTACGAATATATCAACCCAGCGCATCATTATACGAGCGAACGCGTGCGCTCTAACCCGCCTAAAAGGGTAGCTCAGGCGACGTGCAGTAGTATGACGGGGATTTTATAGAACGACCGTGCTATTATTTAAACATCCTCCCAAAAAACCCGGATGCACCCTTACCACGCGGTGATGAGTGACGACCGCGCCCGTGAACTTGCCGTCGATGAACTGCTTCACCTCCGGCGAGTAATACGCGGCGGCGAGCTTGGTGGTGGCCCACGGCTTGTCCTTGTTCGCCGCGCGGATCGCGATGATGTTCGCGTACGGACCATGCGGATCTTCGATCGCGATAGCGTCCGTCTTTGGCTTGAGGCCCGCTTCCATCGCGAAGTTCGTGTTGATCGCGGCGGCGTCGACATCGGCGAGTGAGCGCGGAATTTGCGCCGCATCGAGTTCGACGATCTTCAGCTTCCTTAGGGTTCTCGACGATATCGAGCGGCGTCGCCTTCAGGCCCGCATCCGCGCGCAGCTTGATCAAGCCATGCTTCTGCAGCAGCAACGTCAGTCCGGCGACGACGCCCGGCAACGATTCCGGCAGTAGCACTTTGAACACGATCTGACGGGTGGTGGCGTCCATCGCCTGCGCGGCTTCGATGAGACCGCGATCCACTCAATGCACCGCGCGATGAACGGCGCGGCCGCGATCGTGAGCGGAATGACCGCCACCGTCGTGCCGATCGATGAGCCGACGACGAGCCGCGTGAACTGAATCACAGCAACGAGCAGGATGATGAACGGCGTTGAGCGCACCGCGTTGACGGGTGCCGCCGAGCACGCGATTACCGCCATGTTCTGCAGCACGCCGTCGCGATCGGTGAGAACAGCAGCACGCCGAGCGGCAGGCCGAGCGCCGCGCCGATGAGTCCCGAGATGCCGACCATGATCAGCGTTTCCCAGAACGACTGGACAAACATGTCGAACATTTCACTCAACATGGGACAGCTCCTCCACCACGAACGAGGCCTTGCGAGCGCAGATAAGCGATCGTTTCGGCAACCTTCACCGGCTTGACCCCCGCGAGCACCGCGCGCGAGCCGAACGCCTGGCCCTGAATCTCGTCGATCTGGCTATGCAGGATGTTGAAATCGAGTTCGTAGCGGCGGATCGTCTCGGAGAGAATCGGCTGATCGACGCCCGAACCGGTGAACGCGAGCCGCAGCAGATGCCCGCTGCCGGTCTTGAAGCGCTCGGCCACACGAGCCTTCAGCGCGAGCGGCAATTCGTGCGCGATGACATCGCCGATCAGCGCGCGTAACTTGGTGATGCGGCTGCATGAAGACATCGACGACCTTGCCCTCTTCGACCACGCGACCGCTTTCCAGCACGGCGACGCGATCGCATACCTGCTTGATGACTTCCATCTGATGCGTGATGAGCACGATGGTCAGCCCGAGCTCGCGATTGATCTTGCGCAGCAGATCGAGAGTCGCGCGCGTGGTTTCGGGATCGAGCGCGGAGGTAGCTTCAATCGGATAGCAGCACTTTGGGGTTGCTCGCGAGCGCCCGCGCGATGCCCACGCGCTGCTTTTGTCCGCCGCTGATCTGCGCGGGATAACTTGTCCTTGTGTTGCGTGAAGCCGACTGTTCGAGCAGCGGCGAGACGACGGCTTCGATCTCCGCGCGCTTCTTGCCCGCGAGTTCGAGCGGCAGCGCGACGTTGTCGAACACCGTGCGCAACGACAGCAGGTTGAAGTGCTGAAAGATCATGCCGATGTCACGACGCGCGGCGCGCAGATCGTCGCGGTTCAGCGTGGTGAGATCGCGTCCGTCGACGATCACGTTGCCTTCGCTCGAACGCGTCAGCAAGTTGATGGTGCGCACCAGCGTGCTCTTGCCTGCGCCGCTGCGCCCGATGATGCCGAACACTTCGCCGGCGGGAATCGTCAGATTGACGTTGTGGAGCGCTTCGACCCAGCCTCTGGGCCCCGCGCGAAGCGTTGTGAGAGATTCCGTATTTCGATCATGAAAATGCAAACGGCGGAAGGCAATGCCGGGGACAATGCGCCCGCGCTGCCAGCCGCCGCTCGATGTACGTGTGTTACCACCCGATATTCAATACGGTTTAAAGGCGGATTTAACAGGACAGCCTTCATTCTGTTTAATAATGATTTATAATTTCGTAATTGCCTGGAAGAATTTGGCTGACCATGGCCCGCAACGTCTACTCGACAAGCAGCGTCACGGCGACTCAGGGCATCGAACTGCATCGGGCTGCTGCATGGTCTCTCGCCGAGCACGCCGGACGCTATGAGGCGTTCGCCGCCGCGCTCAATGCGGCAGAGATCGAACTCATCGCGATCGATCTGCGCGGGCACGGCAAATCGTCGGGCGAGCGCGGGGTGCGCGTGTTCACGGACTATTTGCGCGATGCCGACGTGCTGCTCGAAGCCTGCGCCACGCCGCCGCCCGCGGACACGCCCTTTCTGATGGGCCACAGCATGGGCGAACCGAGCCGATGCGACGCGTCTCGCCGGGCTGGTTCTGTTGAGTCCGGCGCTGCGACCGGGCGGCGAGGCACAGCGCGCTGGAAGGCGACGCTGAGCCGCATCGTCGGTACGCTGGCGCCCGCCTGTCCGCGTTCACAATCGATCCGGCGATGCTGTCGCGCGCCGGACGTAGTGGAAGCAAACCGGCGCGATCCGCTCGTGCATCACGCGTCGATTCCGGCGCGCACCGCGGCACAGATGCTCGCCGCGATGGAAACGCGTCCAAAAGCAGCGCGCAGCGATCACGCTGCCTTTGCTGGTCTTTCACGGCACGGCGGACCGGCTCTGCGATCCCGCCGGCAGCCGGGAATTTGAAGCAAACGTCGGCTCGACCGACAGCACGCTGATGATGCTCGACGGCAGCTATCACGAAACGCTAAACGATCTTGACCGCGACCGCGTGATTCGCGCGCTGATCGACTGGACGCTGGTGCGCGCGGACTATGTGCGCACGCATCCGCAAGAGAAGAGAAGACGGCCTAAATTTCCGCCAGCGCCCGCAAATGGGCGACCGCGACCACGCTGCCGTCCCAGCGCCGACAGGTTGTACCCGCCTTCCAGACAACTCACGATGCGCCCTTGCGCATGACACTTCGCCACCGTGCGAATCTGTTCGATGATCCACGCGTAGTCGTCCTCGACAAGACCCATGTTGGCCATGTCGTCCTCGCGATGCGCGTCGAACCCGGCGGACACGAAGATCATCTGCGGCTTGAACGCTTCGAGCTTCGGCAGCCACAGCATGTCGACGACCTCGCACACCGCCATGCCCCTGGTGCGCGCGGGCAGCGGCACGTTGACCATGTTCGACGCGTGATTGTCCGCGCCGCTGAACGGATAGAACGGATGCTGGAAGAAGCTGCACATCAGCACGCGCGAATCGCCGGTGAAGACGGCCTCGATGCCGTTGCCGTGATGCACGTCGAAATCGACGATGGCGACGCGTTGCAGGCTGTGCACGTCGAGCGCGTGACGCGCCGCGATCAGCAACGTTGTTGAACAGGCAGAAGCCCATCGCGCGCGCCGGTTCGGCGTGATGACCCGGCGGACGCACGCTGCAGAACGCGTTGTCGAAACACCCTTCGATGACCGCATTGGTGGCCGCGATCGCGGCGCCCGCCGCGCGCAATGCCGCGCGATAGGATTCCTGACACGTCGACGTGTCAGGATCGAGTTCGCTGCGGCCATGTGTTCGGGGCGTGCGGCTCTTGATGTAGTCGATATGCGCCTGCGTATGCACGCGCGCGAGTTCGGTTTCGTCGGCGAGCGGCGCTTCCTCGCGCTCGATCAGGCAGTCGATGCGGCTCGCGATCAGTTGATCCTCGATCGCCAGCAGGCGCGCCGCACATTCGGGATGCCACTGGCTGTTATCGTGCTGATCGGGATAGGAGTAGAAGCCGGTAGCCATTATGTCTCGCAGTGCCGCTGGAGAATCGGCTCTCGTCTCGAGTTTTTTCGTCATACGCGACCACGCGCCGCGCATTTGACGTTAAGTTACCACACCGTCTCCGGCCGCCCACCGCGTCCCGCTTCGGCAGTACGGGCGCGAGGCATCGGTTATACTGTCCCGACGCCTGATGTCCGACAAGCTCATGTCCCGGGGCATTGCAGGCTTTTGCGTTCCGTTGAGAATCGTTACACGTCGTTGCAACTCACAGGCGTTTGACCGTTCGAACTTCCCGGCATCGCCTTCATCGCCCCACCCACGCACATTATGACCTTTCAGTTTGCTCCATTCGGAAACACGTTCAAGAGCTGCTGCGCCGTCCCTTCATCGCTCTGGCCGTCTGCGCGCTCAGCGCAGTAGCGGCCAACAGTGCGCTTGCCCAGCTGCAGGTCGCGCCGCCACAAGGGTAGGAGTTCGAAGAAGAGATCATTCCGCAGCGCTACGCGAACAACCCGAATGTCGATGCATTCATCAACGACATGGTGGCACGCTACGACTTCGATCCCGACACGCTGCACGCGCTGTTCAACCACGTCAGCTATTCGGCAACCGCGGTGAAGCTGGTGCTGCCATCGCCCACGCCGGCCGCGAAGAACTGGAAGGCGTATCAGGCGCGCTTCATCGAGCCGGTGGCATCAACGCAGGCGTGAAATTCTGGCGCGCGAATCAGGCCACGCTGCAGCGCGCGAGCGAACAGTTCGGCGTGCCGCTGGAAATCAGCGTCGACATCATCGGCGTCGAAACGATCTACGTCCACTACATGGGCAACTTCCGCGCGCTCGATGCGCTCACCACGCTCACCTTCGACTATCCGAACACGCCGAATCGCGTCGAGCGCATGGCGACGTTCCGGAAGAATCTAGAAGACCTGCTGGTATGGACCCGCGACTCGCAGATCGATCCCACCACGGTGCTCGGCTCGTACATGAGCGCGATTGGCATTCCGCAGTTCCTGCCGAACAGCATCGTGCAATACGCGGTGGATTACGACGGCAATAGCCGTATCGATCTACGCAACAGCTCGGCGGATGCCATCGGCAGCGTCGCAAATTATCTGAAGCAGAACGGCTGGGAGCCGGGGCGTCCGGTCGTGTGGCGCATCGCTGGCAACGAAGGCAGTCAGGGCATCGCGCAGGCGGCGGCGGACAGTCAGCTGGAACCGCGCTGGTCGCTCGCGCAACTGACCAAGGCAGGCATGCTGCTCGATCAACCTGGCCTCAACATGGCGTCCGAAGCGGCCACGCCGCTCACGGTCGTCGATCTGCCGACGCCGGGCATGGCCACGCAATACACGCTCGGTCTGAAGAACTTCTACGTGCTGACGCGCTATAACCGTAGCTTCTTCTATGCGCTCGCGGTGTATCAGCTCGGCGGGGCCGTCAAGGCGCGGATGATGGCGGGCGCGTAGTAAGTCAGTATGATTTTCCGTGAGGCGGAGGCTGGCCTGACGTGGGGTGTTCAACGCGGGTTAGCATCTCTGCCAGATGCCGCATGGGTGGGCGCATGGGCAGCCCCCCGGCAACT
>JAQFVJ010000014.1 GCA_029439525.1 Caballeronia sp. BR6202001591004 | reverse complement strand
CGCGAGCACAACAAAAATCCGAAGCCGATCAAGTGGAAGTATGACGATCCTTCGCCTCGGATCCACCCGGTGCCAAATCAATCACGCAGTCGACTAGTAGTTTCCTTAATCAGAAATATTTTAGTGTAAGTGTTCGGGTCGCACCGATATCAAATGCATTCGCGCAGTCGTCGCGATTCCCGCGGACGGACCACTGCGGTTCAAAGGAGAAAAACGAGCATGAGCACTTGGATGGTTATTGTCAGCGTGTGGGCAATGTTCGCAGTGTGCGTAGTGCTGTTCGTGCGCGGTGCATCGTCGCGAAGTGCATCACGAAACCGACGACACGCGGGACGAGGTCGCGCCGTCGCATATCAAGCCTTCTCGCATCAAGTTCTGACGATCAGACGTCGAGCGGATCGACTTCCACGTTCCAGCGCAGCACGCCCCGGAGCGCGCGCAGCGCCGGTTGCCACGCACGCAGCGCGGCTTGCAAGGCGGCACGGGAGCCGCTTTCGAGCAACAGTTGCGCGCGATGCACATTGAACACTTTCACGATGGTGAGCGGCACCGCATCGTAGACGGTCACGCGATCCGCGCCCGGCAACGGCGCAAATGCCGCCGCCGCTTCCGCTAGAAACGCCAGCGCCGCTTTGAGCGTGCGCCCTTCGGCGCGCAGCATCGCCTGATAGACGAAAGGCGGCAGACGCGCGTCCCTGCGTTCGGCGAGCGTCGCATTGGCAAAACCGACGTAATCCTGCCGCGATAGCGCCTGATATAGCGCGTGACGCGGATAGCGCGTCTGGATCATCACCTCACCCGGAAGGCCCGCACGCCCCGCGCGGCCACTCACTTGCGTCAATTGGGCGAAGAGCCGCTCGCCCGCGCGGAAGTCGTGCGAAAAGAGCGCGGTGTCGGCGTTGAGCACGCCGACGAGCGTCACGCGGCGGAAGTCGTGACCTTTCGCGATCATCTGCGTGCCGACAAGGATGTCCACTTCGCCGGCGTGAACATCGGAGAACAGCGCCTGCGCGCGGCCCTTGCGGCGCGTGCTGTCGGCATCGATGCGCAGCACGCGCGCACCGGGCACGACGGCCGCCAAGGTTTCCTCTACGCGTTGCGTACCGCGCCCCATCGGCGCGATGTCGATGTTGCCGCAGTCCGGACATGATTTCGGAATGCGCGCTTCCCAGCCGCAGTAATGACAGCGCAGCGCGCGTTCAAGCTTATGCAGAACGGCGTAGGCGCTACAGCGCGGACAGCCGGCCACCCAACCGCATGCATCACAGGAGAGAATCGGCGCATAGCCGCGGCGGTTCAGAAAGACGAGGCTTTGCTCGCCGCGTTCCAGCCGCGTCTTGAGCGCGGCGATCAGCAAGCCCGACAGACCTTCCACCGATGCGCGCCCGTGCCGGCGCTCCTCTTCGAGATCGATCAGCCGCACGCTCGGCAACGCCGCTTCGGAGACAGCGCGGCGCGTCAGCGTGAGGCGCGTGTAGCGGCCCCGCTCGGCCTGCCACCAGCTTTCGAGCGACGGCGTGGCCGAACCGAGCACGACGGGAATGTCCAGTTGCTTGGCGCGATAGATGGCCAGATCGCGCGCCGAGTAGCGCAGACCTTCCTGCTGCTTGTAGGCGGGATCGTGCTCCTCGTCAACGACGATCGCGGCGAGCGTGGGCATCGACGCGAGAATCGCGAGGCGCGTGCCGAGCACGATGCGCGCGGCGCCGGTGTGCGCGGCGAGCCAGTTGCGCGCGCGTTCGCCTTCCGCGAGGCCGCTGTGCATCGTGACGATCGAGCCTTTCGCGAGCGCCGAAAACCGCGCGCGGAACGCGGCTTCGAATTGCGGCGTCAGGTTGATTTCCGGCACGAGGACGAGCGCCTGCGCGTCCGGCTTTTCAACGAGCAGCGCGGCCAGCGCGTGCAGATAGACCTCGGTCTTGCCGCTGCCGGTCACGCCGTGGAGCAGAAAAGACGCGAATCCTTGCGCGCCGGAGATGGCGGCGACGGCGTCGCGCTGTTCGTCGGTGGCGACGGGAAGCGGCAGAGCGCCGGCAGTCGTGGCAAAGGTGGCAGGCAGCGCGGGCGCATCATCGGGCGACGCGAGTTCGATCCAGCCGTTCGCGAACCATTCGTCGAGGGTCGCACCCGCTTTCGGATGCAGCGTGCGGGCATTGGATAAACCGAGCGAGGGCTGCGCCGCGAGCACTGCGGCCAGACGGCGCAACGCGGTCGCCCGCGCGGGCAAACTTTCGGGTAGACTCTCTCGCCCGGCGGGCAGGAGCCGAAAACGCGGCTCGACCGCGAGCAGGCGATTCCAGCGCGACGTATCCCGCAAAGCCTGCGGAAGCCCGGGCAACGCGACTTCGCCGAGCCCGCGCTGGTAGTACTCCGCCGCGAACGTAGCGAGCGCGATCCAGTCGGCTGACATCGGCGAAAGGCCATCGCAAAGCGACGTCACCGCGCGCAACTTGTCGGCGGGCACGTCGGTTTCGTGCGTAACCTCGCAGATCAGGCCGACGACTTCGCGTCGGCCAAACGGAATCTGCACCAGCATGCCGACGACGGGCGGCGCAGCCAGCGTGTAGCGGTAGTCGAACAGCGCTGACATGGGCTGATCGACAGCGACGCGTACGAATACTTCAGGCATCGTACATAAAGTGCCGAAGGTCGCTGAATCGACGGCTGGACGGATGTTCCGACGGTCGCGTCGGCACGAGGCAGGCGAAGTTAAAGTGGTGAAACATCAGAATCGTCGGCAAAACCAAAGATTATTTTTAAGTTTCCGATGCTTTCCACAGGCCTGTGGATAACTTTGTTGAGAAGTCTCTGCGCCATCGCCGCAATCCGTGTCATGAAAGCCTTATGTGCGTCAGCCCACATTTCGGGTACGACCATAAAAAAACAATTTAAATCAGTCACTTAGAGTACGCATAGCGGCACTTTATTGATCCTCGTCAGCCATACGTCTGATGGCGCGCCGCAACGAACAAAATGTGCATAAGTGCTGCTTGACATCTGCCGGTTCCGCGAACGATGGGCAATTCGGGCAAACATGCCCCCGTGGATTGATGCCACCGCGGTGCATGACTGCTGCTGCGACGCACCAATTTGTCCAGCGCTCGTTCAGCCCGCGATGGTTTCGGCACGCATCAACCGGCTGTGGCGATGAACCTCGTCCACCAGCTCCGCGACGTTTTCCGGCGGCGTGAACTGCGAAATGCCGTGGCCGAGATTGAACACATGCCCCGGATGATTTCCGAAACTATCTAGCACACCGCGCGCTTCGGTCCGAATGGCGGATGGCGTCGACAACAACACGCTCGGATCGATGTTTCCCTGTAGCGCGACCCGCGAACCGACCTTCTCACGCGCGCGCCCGAGATTCACGGTCCAGTCGAGGCCGACCGCATCGACGCCGGTCGCCGCGATTTCCTCGAGCCACAGGCCGCCGCCCTTCGTGAAGATGATGACCGGCACGCGCGCGCCGTCGTGTTCGCGCTTCAAACCCACGACGACCTTCGCGATGTAGTCAAGCGAGAAGCGCTGATACGCGCCGTCCGCGAGTGCGCCGCCCCAAGTATCGAAGATCATCACGGCCTGCGCGCCGGCTTCGATCTGCGCGTTCAAATACGCAGTCACCGCCTGCGCGTTGATCTCGAGAATGCGATGCATCAGGTCGGGACGCGCGTATGCCATCGACTTCACCGTGCGGTGATCGTCCGAACCACCGCCTTCGACCATATAGCACGCGAGCGTCCACGGACTGCCCGAAAAACCGATCAGCGGCACACGCTGACGGCCCTGCGCGTCGGTGAGCGCGCGACGGATCTGGCTGACGGCATCCGTCACATAGGACAGCGTCGCGCCGATGTCCGGCACCGCGAGGCGCTTCACATCGTCTTCGGTGCGCACGGTGCGCTCAAAACGAGGACCTTCGCCCTGCACGAAGTTCAGGCCGAGACCCATCGCATCGGGGACGGTGAGAATGTCGGAGAACAGAATCGCCGCGTCGAGCGGATAGCGGTCGAGCGGTTGCAGCGTCACTTCCGTCGCGTAGTCCGGGTTTTTCGCTAGGCCCAGAAAGCTGCCGGCGCGGGCGCGCGTCGCATTGTACTCGAGCAGATAGCGGCCCGCCTGACGCATGAGCCAGACCGGCGTGTAGTCGGTCGGCTGGCGCAGCAACGCGCGAAGAAAGGTGTCGTTCTGGAGAGTGTGTGCCACGTCGCTCGATGCTGAAGGCAGGGGAAGGCGGAGAATCGTTCATTCTACCGGAGCGACCGGGGCGATTTCGCGCGGTGAACCCGGATATGCGTATTCGACTTGTGACTTCCAGTCAGGTGTTCAGAAACACGAGGCGTCTTTATGATCGACGGCCAGAACCCTCTCGTGCGTCATCACAATAAAAACGGAGAAACGATGAACCGCCTGTCCCTTCGCTGCGCCATGATCTTCGTGACGGTCTTCATCGCCGCATCCAGCGTGCGCGCGCAGACCGTCGAAACCGGAACTGTTTCGGCGCCGCCCAAGCTCGCCGCGCCCGCACCGACGAGCGCGCTTCCCGCCGAACTGCCGTCGCGGCTGAATCAGGCGCTCGCCAGCCACACGCTGCGCGTCTGCATGACGGGCGACTACAAGCCCTATTCGTTCCTGCGGCCGGACGGGCAGTTCGAAGGCATCGACATCGATCTGGTCGAGAGTTTCGCCAAATCGCTCGGCGCGCGCGTGCTGTATGAGAAGACGACGTGGTCGAATCTGATGAACGAGTTCACCGCCAAGTGCGATATCGCCGTGGGCGGGCGTGTCGACCACGCTCGAGCGGCAAAAACGCGCGTTCTTCACCGCGCCGTACATGGAGGATGGCAAGACGCCGATCGTGCGCTGCGAGGACAAGGACAAGTATCAGACGGTCGAGCGATCGATCAGCCGAGCGTGCGCACCATCGTCAATCCGGGCGGCACCAACGAGCGCTTCGCGAAGCAGTTCTTCCCGCATTCGCCAATGGTTCGCAGCCAGGCGCGCGCGGCTTCCGAATGCGGGTGCATGCGCCCGAAGCCGTGCGTCATGTCCTGCGCGTCGATCATTTCGACGCGGCCGCCGTTCGCTTTCTGAAAGCGCTGAAGCTCGTATAAGCGTCGTCGTAGAGCGGATCGTACGCGGCGGCCACGATCAGCGCCGGCGCGGGCGTGCGTTCGTACGGCTCGGCAAGCGGAAACGCGCGCACGTCGTGCTCGTCAGGGGTCGCGCCGGAGAGAAATTCCGCCCAGTACCACTTCATCTCGTCGTTGGTGAGGCCGGGGCCGCTCGCGTTCGCGATGCAGCTCGGGCTTTCGAACTGGCACCGCATGACGGGATAGAGCAGCAGTTGCAGCCCGACGAGACCCGCAACGCGTTCGTTCGCGCCTCGCGCGGCCACCACGGACAGATGCGTGCCCGCGCTGTCGCCGCCTGAGCCGGTCGGTCGCGAAACCGAATCGCAGACGATGCTCTGCGAACCAGATCAGCGCGTCGAGGGCGTCGTCGCACAGCGCGGGAAACGGATGTTCGGGCGCGAGGCGATAATCGACGCTCGCCACTGCGCACTGCGAGTCGATCGCGAATCGCGCGACCAGCGCGTCGTGCATCTCCAGATCGCCGATGACCCACCCGCCGCCGTGAAAGTACACGATGAGCGGCAACGGACCCTTCGCCGACTTCGGCCGATAAAGACGCGCCGCGAGCGTGTGTCCTTCGAGCGAAATCATCATATCTTCGACGGCGAACGTCCTGGCCACGTCGCTGAAGCGCTGGCGGCACCGCCTGCGCGTCCGCGTCCGGCCCCAGAACCGGGAACACGTCGAGCACGGTGCGATAGTAATTGAGCAACGATGCATCAATGGTCATACATGTCTCCAAGGCATTTTTGGCGCGTGAGAATGGCTTTCGAACAGCCATGCGTATCGATTTTTTCATACGTCCAGACGTTCGGTTTTTGCGTGAAAACAGCATTAATGCAGCCGCCCGAAAAACGCCGTTCTTTCGATCGTTGACGCGAGCAGGATAAATCAGCCGAATAACAAACAATTTCTGCACGCAAAATATGCTTTTCGCGCGAGAATATTTCCCGTGAGAGTTATCCTATGGGGATTACAACCTGAAACGCTTTGTTACGGCGATCTAGAATCAATTCGCCCATAATTTGTTCAAATGGTTTCAATACGGATGCGTTTGGACACGCCGCATTTTTAGTGCCTTTGTGATCCGACTGCCGGTCATTACCGGAGCTCAGATTTGAGGCATCACTGTTGGGATTGTTTCGATCGACTTTCGAACGAAACAATCCCACGTTTGGTTTCCTCGCGCTAACCCCGTAGCGTGTGGTTTTTAGCGGGCACCAGGCCCGCTTTTTTTCGTCTGGACAAATGTTTGCGCCATCTGCGAGCTTGGTGCACTGATGATTTCATCGAATGACAAGGGAGCGCTGGCGGGCTCCCTTTCGCGTTTCTTGAGACGGCAGCCCTATGCGGTCTTCGCCTCGGCCAGCTTCAGCTCGTCGATCATCTGCGCACGCATGACGAACTTCTGCACCTTGCCGGTGACCGTCATCGGCAGTTCGTCGACGAAACGCACGTAGCGCGGGATCTTGTAGTGCGCGATTTGTCCTCGGCAGAACTCGCGCACCTCCTCCTCGTCGAGTTGCTCGCCAGGGCGCGTGACGATCCAGGCGCACACTTCCTCGCCGTACTTTTCCGTCCGGCACGCCGAAGACCTGTACCGACGGAATCTTCGGATAACGGAACAGGAATTCCTCTATCTCGCGCGGATAGATGTTCTCGCCGCCGCGAATCAGCATGTCCTTCAATCGGCCGACGATGTTGCAGCAGCCTTCGGCGTCCAGCGTGGCGAGGTCGCCGGTGTGCATCTAGCCGTCGATAATGGCTTCCTGTGTCTTGGCCTCGTCGCCCCAGTAGCCTTTCATCACCGAATAGCCGCGCGTGCATAGTTCGCCGGTTTCGCCGACTGCCGTCGTCGCGCCGAGCGGATCGACAATCTTCACCTCCAGATGAGGCTAGATACGGCCGACCGTGGTCGTGCGCTTGTCGAGCGGATCGGTCGTCGAGCTTTGGAACGACACCGAGCTGGTTTCCGTCATGCCGTACGCGATCGTGATTTTGGTGAGATGCATCGTGGAAACGACGCGCTTCATCGTTTCATTCGGGCACGACGACCCGGCCATGATGCCCGTGCTCAAGCGGCTCAGATCGAATCTGGCGAAGTCCGGATGGTCCAGTTCGGCAATGAACATCGTCGGGACGCCTTGCAACGCTCCCCTCGTGAACGACGGCGAGCGTCGCGCCGGGATCGAACGCTTCGCCCGGGAAAACCATCGTGCAACCCGTGGACACGCACGCGAGCACGGCCAGTACCCATGCCGAAGCAGTGGTAGAGCGGCACCGGAATGCACAGCGAATCCTCCTCGGACAGGCGCATCGCCATGGCGATATAGCGCGCGTTATTGACGATGTTCCGATGCGTGAGTGTCGCGCCCTTCGGATTGCCGGTCGTGCCGCTGGTGAACTGGATGTTAATCGGCTCGTCGGGATTCCATTGCGCTTCGAGCGCGTCGAGTCTCGCCCGATCGACGCGTGCGCGGCTGCGGCTCATCAACTCGTCGAAGTTGAGCATGCCTGGCGTCTTGGCGTCGCCCATGCGGATCACCGTGCACAGTTCGGGCAGCGTCGCGGCGTGCAGCGCGTTCGACTCGGCGTCGGCGAGTTCCGGCGCGAGCGTTTGCAGCATTTCCAGATACTTCGACGTCTTGAACTGCTCCGCCGCAACGATCGCCTTGCAGCCGACCTTGTTCAACGCGTATTCGAGTTCGGCCAGCCGACACGCCGGATTGATGTTGACCAGCACCGCGCCCATACGCGCCGCGCGAACTGCGTGAGCAGCCATTCCGCGCGATTCGGTGACCAAATGCCGACGCGATCGCCCGGCACGATACCCAGGTCGGGCAGCGCGGTTGCGAGCACGTCCACTTCGTTCGCGAATTCGCGCCATGTCCAGCGGATGTTCTGCTCGCGGAAAACGACTGCCGGCCGCTCGGGAAACTGGCTGACCGTGTCGAGCAGATGCTGCGAAACGGTGGCGTCGGAGAGCGGAATATCGGTCGCGCCGCGCACGTAGGAAAGGTTGTCGCGCGGTTCGATGATCGCGCCGGCTTGGGTCTCCCCGTGAGTCGCTTCAGTTGCCATCGATAATCTCCGCCAGGAAGTAACCGCGCCAGATGAAAGCAATTCGCAAGCTATTGTGCATGGCGCGGGCGGGCATTCAGTCTTACCTGCAATGCCCGTTGCGATCGCGCGGCTGAAGATGCTTCGAATTAGAGACTTAGCGACGGCACGCGCCGCTCGCGCAAATCCGACATGCAGATTTGCTCACTCGAATGAAAAAAAGCAGCCCGAAGGCTGCTTTCTCCACTGCTATACGTCGACGCGCCGTCGACGCGCTCAATGCTTCGCGTGCGCCTTGCGCAGACGCTGAATCGCCGCGAGTTGCGCCGTCGCGTACACCAGTTCCGCTTGCGCGGTAGCGTATTCGAGTTCGGACTTGTTGTCCTGCATCGCTTCCTCGGCGCGCTTCTTCGCCTGTTCGGCTTTCGCTTCGTCGAGATCGGCGCCGCGAATGGCGGTATCGGCGAGCACAGTCACGACGCCCGGCTGGATTTCGAGAATCCCGCCCGCGACGAACACAAACTCTTCCGAACCGTCTTTCGCCTCGATGCGCACCGCGCCCGGACGAATGCGCGTGATGAGCGGCGTGTGGCCTGGCAGAATGCCGAGTTCACCCGATTCGCCCGGCAGCGCGACGAACTTCGCCTGGCCCGAGAAGATCTGCTCTTCCGCGCTGACAACGTCTACCTTGATGGTTGCCATTTATGTCGACTCCAAGTGAGCGTAACGAGTGGACGTCGGTGCAAGGCATCGGCGTCCGCCTGAAAACACCCGACCTTTATTGGATCTTCTTGGCCTTTTCGAAGGCTTCGTCGATCGTGCCGACCATGTAGAACGCCTGCTCCGGCAGATGATCGCATTCACCGTCGACGATCATCTTGAAGCCTCGGATGGTTTCCTTCAGCGGCACGTACTTGCCCGGCGAGCCCGTGAACACTTCAGCGACGTGGAACGGCTGCGACAGGAAACGCTGGATCTTACGAGCGCGCGCGACCGACAGCTTGTCTTCCGGCGACAGTTCGTCCATGCCCAGAATCGCGATGATGTCGCGCAGTTCCTTGTAGCGCTGCAGCGTCTGCTGAACGCGACGCGTGGTCGTATAGTGCTCTTCGCCGATCACGTTCGGGTCGATCTGACGCGAGGTCGAATCGAGCGGATCCACCGCGGGATAGATACCGAGCGATGCGATGTCACGCGACAACACGACGGTTGCGTCCAGGTGGCCGAAGGTCGTAGCCGGCGACGGGTCGGTCAAGTCATCCGCAGGGACGTACACGGCCTGAACCGACGTAATCGAGCCAGTCTTGGTCGATGTAATACGCTCTTGCAGCTTGCCCATTTCTTCAGCCAGCGTCGGCTGATAGCCCACTGCCGAAGGCATACGGCCGAGCAGAGCGGACACTTCCGTACCCGCCAGCGTGAAACGGTAGATGTTGTCGACGAAGAACAGCACGTCGAGGCCTTCGTCACGGAAGTACTCGGCCATCGTCAGACCGGTCAGCGCGACGCGCAGACGGTTGCCGGGCGGCTCGTTCATCTGGCCGTACACCAGCGCGACCTTGTCCAGAACGTTCGAGTCCTTCATTTCGTGATAGAAGTCGTTCCCTTCACGGGTACGCTCACCCACACCGGCGAACACGGAGAAACCGCCGTGCTCCTTCGCGATGTTATTGATGAGTTCCATCATGTTCACGGTCTTGCCCACGCCCGCACCGCCGAACAGACCAACCTTGCCGCCTTTCGCGAACGGGCAGATCAGGTCGATAACCTTAATGCCCGTTTTGAGCAATTCGGTCGACGGCGACAGCTCGTCGAACTTCGGCGCTTGTTGGTGGATCGAGCGCAGGTTCGTCGAGTCGATCGGACCGGCTTCATCGATCGGACGGCCGAGCACGTCGATGATGCGGCCGAGCGTCGGCTTGCCGACCGGCACGCTGATGGCCTTGCACGTGTTCTTCACCATCGTGCCGCGGCGCAGACCGTCGGACGAACCCAGACAGATGGTGCGGACCACGCCGTCGCCCAACTGCTGCTGGACTTCGAGCGTCAGTTCCGAGCCATCCCGAATGAGCGCGTCGTAAATCTTCGGCATGCGATCACGCGGAAACTCCACGTCGATAACGGCGCCGATGCACTGTACGATCTTGCCTTCTACGAAAGCGGTGGTAGTACTCATCGCATTTCCTTTAGATACTGTGTTCCTTCACGCGGCCGTCAGACCGCTGGCGGCGCCGACGATTTCCGACAATTCCTTCGTAATCGCGGCCTGGCGGCTCTTGTTGTAGACGAGCTGCAGTTCGTTGATCACGGTCTTCGCGTTGTCGTACGCGGCCTTCATCGCGACCATGCGCGCGGATTGCTCCGACGCCATGTTTTCCGCGACCGCCTGATAGACGAGCGCGTCGACGTAGCGCACGAGAAGCTCGTCCACCATGGTTTGTGCATCCGGCTCGTAGATGTAATCCCACGAGGTCTTCGGCATTTCCTCGTCCGCTTCCTTCTTGTGGAGATCGTCCACGGAAAGCGGCAACAACTGCTCGACCACCGCTTTCTGCTTCATCGTGTTGACGAAGCGCGTGTACGCCAGGTACACCGCCTTGATCTTGCCTTCCGAATACAAGTCGAGCTGCACCTTGATCGCGCCGATCAGCTTTTCCAGATCCGGTGTATCGCCCAGTTGCGTGACTTGCGACACGACCTGCGCCTTCAGTCGGTTCAGGAAGCCCAAACCCTTCCCGCCGATCGCCGATGCCTCGATCTTCACACCGCTCTGATCGAGTTCCTTGATCTTGTTCAGCGACGCACGCAGGATGTTCGTGTTCATGCCGCCGCACAAACCCTTGTCGGTCGTGATGAGGATCAGGGCGGCCATCTTCGCGCCGTCGTTCTTCAACATGAACGGATGGCGATACTCAGGGTTCGCCTTGCTCATGTGCGCGGCGATAACACGGACCTTTTCGGCGTACGGACGGGCGGAACGCATGCGCTCCTGGGCGCGGCGCATCTTCGATGTGGCGACCATTTCCATCGCTTTGGTGATCTTGCGCGTGTTCTGCACGATCTTGATCTTGCCGCGAATTTCCTTCATTCCAGCCATTGCTTACTCCTTGATCGAAGCCGCGCGATGCAGCGTTTGTTCGCACGCACCGCGCGTAGCCTCTATATCCGGATCAGTGATCAATAAGCGCCCGACTTCTTGAAGTCCTTCAGCGCGGCATGCAATGCACCTTGGTCGTCCTTCGACAAGTCTTTGTTGTCTTCTATACGCTTGATCAGATCGCCGTGGCTGGTCTTCAGGTACTCACGCAGGCTCTTTTCGAACGGCAGCACTTGCGCGACTTCCAGATCGTCCAGATAACCGTTGTTCGCCGAGAACAGCGCGACAGCCAGTTCCCACACTTGCAGCGGCTGATACTGCGGCTGCTTCAGCAGTTCCGTCACGCGGCGGCCGCGCTCGAGCTGCTTGCGGGTGGCTTCGTCGAGGTCCGATGCGAACTGCGCAAACGCAGCCAGTTCACGATACTGCGCCAGGTCGGTACGGATACCGCCCGACAGCTTCTTAATGACCTTGGTCTGAGCCGCACCACCGACGCGCGACACGGACACGCCGGCGTTAATAGCCGGACGGATACCCGCGTTGAACAGGTCGGTTTCCAGGAAGATCTGGCCGTCGGTAATCGAGATCACGTTCGTCGGAACGAACGCGGTCACGTCGCCGGCTTGCGTTTCGATGACCGGCAGTGCCGTCAGCGAGCCGCTCTTGCCCTTCACTTCGCCGTTGGTGAACTTCTCGACGTACTCTTCCGAGACGCGAGCCGCACGCTCGAGCAGACGCGAGTGCAGGTAAAACACGTCACCCGGATACGCTTCGCGGCCCGGCGGGCGGCGCAGCAGCAGCGAGATCTGACGGTATGCCCACGCTTGCTTGGTCAAGTCGTCATAGACGATCAGCGCGTCCTGGCCGCGATCGCGGAAGTATTCGCCCATCGTGCAGCCGGCGTACGGTGCGAGGTATTGCATCGCTGCCGATTCCGACGCCGAAGCCGCCACGACGATGGTGTATTCCATCGCGCCGGGTTCTTCGAGCTTGCGCACCACGTTCATGATCGACGAAGCCTTCTGGCCAATCGCGACGTAGATACAGATGAGGTCCTTACCCTTCTGGTTGATGATCGCGTCGACGGCCACCGCGGTCTTGCCGCACTGACGGTCGCCGATGATCAGCTCACGCTGGCCACGGCCGATCGGCACCATCGAGTCGATCGACTTCAGACCCGTCTGCACCGGCTGCGACACCGACTTACGCCAGATCACGCCCGGGGCGATCTTTTCGATCGCGTTGGTCATCTTCGCGTTGATCGGGCCGTTGCCATCGATCGGGTTGCCCAGTGCATCCACCACGCGGCCGATGAGTTCCGGGCCGACCGGCACTTCGAGAATGCGGCCCGTCGTCCTGACGATGGCACCTTCCGAGATGTGCTCGTATTCACCGAGAATAACGGCGCCGACGGAGTCACGTTCGAGGTTCAGCGCGAGGCCGAAGGTGTTGCCCGGAAACTCGAGCATTTCGCCCTGCATCACGTCCGACAGGCCGTGGATACGCACGATACCGTCGGTCACGGAGATCACGGTGCCCTGGTTGCGAACGTCCGCGCTCGCTTCAAGGCCCTGGATCCGGCTCTTGATCAGCTCGCTGATCTCAGAGGGATTGAATTGCATTATTCGCTCCTGATAGTCAATTCTGTTGCGTGCCCGTAAGAGACGGTTGATCGCTTACGTTGTCTCAAGCGGTCAGAGCCGTCTGCATGCGGGCGAGGCGCGCGCGGACCGAGGTATCGAGCACTTCGTCGCCGACTGTCACGCGAACGCCGCCGATCAACGACTGATCAACGGATACGATCGGCTTCAGCTTGCGCTGGGACTTGCGTTCGAGACTGGCGATGAGATCGTTCAACTGTTCGCCTTCGAGGGGGAACGCGCTCACGATGTGAGCATCGGCAGCACCTTCACGGGCGTTCTTCAGTTCGTCGAACTGGACGGCGATTTCCGGCAGCAGCGGCAGGCGGTGTTTTTCCACCAGCATGCCGACGAAGTTCTTCGCCTGAGCGTTGTTTTGCGCAAGCGGCGACTTCACCGCGGCGAGCAGCAGATCGACGATTTGCTGACGACCCACTTTCGGGTTCGAAGCGACCGACTCCACTTCGGGCAAACGCGCAACCTGTGCCAGCTCCTCGACGAAGGTGGACCAGCCCGCGAGATCGCCGGTTTCGGCCACGCGGAACAGCGCTTCTGCGTAAGGACGAGCGATGGTTGCAAGTTCGGCCATGATCAGAGCTCGGTTTTGAGTTGATTGAGCAGATCGGCATGCCCCTTCTGATCGACTTCGCGCTTCAGAATCTGCTCTGCGCCCTTGACGGCGAGCGCCGAGACTTCGGCACGCAGCGATTCACGCGCCTTCACGATTTGCTGGTCGGCGTCGGCCTTGGCTTGCGCGACGATGCGCGCGGCTTCAGCCTGAGCGTTGGCCTTGATTTCTTCGGCGACTGCGGCGGCACGCTTTTCGGCGTCAGCGATACGCCGCTGGCCGTCGTTGCGCGCTTGCGCGAGTTCCTGGTCGACGCGCTTGTGCGCTGCCTCGAGTTCCGCCTTGCCCGTGTTGGCCGCAGCCAGGCCGTCGGCAATCTTTTTAGAGCGCTCGTCGAGAGCGTTGATCAACGGCGGCCACACGAACTTCATCGTGAACCACGCGAGGATCAGAAACACGACCATTTGCGCAAACAGGGTTGCGTTGAGATTCACGGTATTTCCTTAAACGTTGCTTGGTCGGGAGTGAAACGGTTAAAAGGCGCTCATCGGCTTGTTGAGCTCGATCAGCGCCTCACTTGTTCCGTTCAGCGTCTGCAAAGAATCAGACGCATGCTTCCGAGAACCTTAGCCTGCCGCGAGCTTCGACAGCAGGGGGTTAGCGAACGTGAACAGCATTGCCACACCGACGCCGATCAGAAACGCGGCGTCGATCAGACCAGCCAACAGGAACATCTTGGTCTGCAGCGGGTTCATCAGTTCCGGCTGGCGGGCGCACGCTTCGATGTACTTGCCGCCCATTAGGCCGATACCGATACAGGCGCCGATTGCACCCAGGCCGATGATGATGCCGATACCGATGGCGGTCAGACCCTGGATGTTGGCGATGAAAGCGTTCATGACTACTCCTTTAATAAAGACTTTAGAACTGGATTTATAAAGATGAAAACCTAAAGACCTAAACGATTCCGTACCTGCTGCTGCGACCAGTGCGAATCATGCGCCTGGCCAATGTACACCAGCGTGGGCATCATGAAAATGAACGCCTGCAGAAACACGATCAGAATGTGGAAAATCGCCCAGACGGTGCCCGCGATCACATGACCGATGAAGCCAAGCACCGAAGCGTCCGCACCGAACGTCCACATGCTGCCCAGAAGGGCGATCAGGAGGAACAGCAGTTCGCCTGCATACATGTTGCCGAACAACCGCATGCCGAGCGAAACCGTCTTGGCGACGAACTCGATGATGTTCAGCGCAAGGTTCGGAATCCACAGAGCGGGATGCCCGCCAAACGGAGCGGACAGCAGTTCGTGCACGAAGCCGCCGCCGCCCTTGATCTTGAAGTTATAGTAGATCACCAGCACTAACACGCCGAGCGCGATGCCGATGGTGCCGTTCAAATCAGCCGTCGGCACGATGCGATGATGGGGAAGCACGTTCTCGAGACCCAGCCAGCCGATGATGCGGCCCGGCAGGTCGACGGGGATGAAATCGAGCGAGTTCATCAGGGCAACCCAGACGAATACGGTCAGCGCGAGCGGAGCGATAAAGCGGCGGCTGCCGTGGATCATTGACTTCGACTGGTCTTCGACCATCTCGACGAGCATTTCGATGGCGCACTGGAAGCGACCCGGAACGCCCGGCGTCGCCTTGCGCGCGGCGAGATGAAGAATGAAGATCGTCAGAAGACCGCACACGATGGGCCAGAACAGCGTGTCCAGATTCCAGACGTGGATGTCGAAAATCGACGTCTGCGTATGCGTGGAAAGATTCTGCAAGTGGTGCACAATGTACCCGGACGGATCCAGAGCGTGCGTTCCTTCGCTAGCTGCCATATCGTTAAAGCTACCCAAATTGTCAAAAATCTTTCGCCGCCTGCCGCGCCCCGCGTCGCTCCTCCGGGCGGGAGGCTCGTGTGCGGAGTCGGGTCGGTCCGCACCTGCTTGTCTCGTTACTGCTTTTGATATTGCTTCTTATTTATGCTACTGGCAGACCAGAAGTGGCCGCACTTCTGGGACGTCATCGAAACACTAACGCAACACCATTGCAACCCAGTCAGTCTTCAGAGCGACGATGTACGTGACGAGCAGCGGCAGCCACAGCGCGCCTTTGTACCAGTACGCGATCGCCACGAACATAGCAATCGTCGCTCCCATCTTGAACGCCTCGCCGATCATCCAGCTTATGATCATCTCGGCGCCGCTCTTCGCTTTCAGGCGCGCGGCGAACAAGGCGCTCGGCACCCAGCAGATCGCTCCTCCCAGAAAGGCGGACAGCGCAGCATCTCCCGGCTACTTGTAAAACAGCCACCACAGCAGCGTTGCACCCAGGGACAAAACCATTTGCGCTACCACCACCCGAAACAGCGTGACACGCGATGGACGACTCACTTCAGGACCAAACAGCTTCTCTGCCTGATCCCGCGTGAGCGGAACGATATTGTTATCTTGCACCTCGGCATTCCACGAGTCGTTCAACGAAGTCTGTGGCCGATTTCCGAAGGGGGGCCCAGCGCCGGTTTTGTGAGCGTCGTCTTGCATATTCTGCCCGCTCTGCGGCGTTCGATTTTACTCTCGCACCGTCGTCAAACCTTCAAGCAAAAGTCCGGAGAACCACCTTGCGCTTTCGAGGTAGCCTAGCTGATAAAATCTGGAGAAAATTGTAAGCGATTGTTGTCACGGATTCAATAGTTTAGGCGTGTCAAAAGCCAAGCGGACGAAACTTAAAATTTGGTCTCAAAAGCAATACTTTTCTTGCGGTTGCAAGGCGATTTTCAGATGCCGCACGAAGGCTCGGTGAGTGTCAAACGAGTGCCCAACCGATGACCATCGCTACGATCCAGAACGGTATCGATACCATGTGAAAAGGCATCCACATTCCCTTTTCGCCAGACAAACGCACGGCGATCAGATTCGCCAGCGAGCCGATGGCGATGCCGAAACCGCCGACGCTCACGCCGAACGCCAGCGCGAGCCAGTCCTTCGTGAATTCCGCGAGCACGATGGCCGCGGGCACGTTGCTGATTCCTTGGGACAACACGGCGCCCGCGGCATAAGCGCGCACCGGCGTGCCGATGCCGAGTTGTGCGATCGCAGCATGAATCGATGGCAGCGCAGCCGCACTGCGCAGCACGATGAACATCAGCACGAAGATGAGCAACAGCAGCCAGTCGATCTTCAACACGACTTCGCGTCGCCACAACAGAAAGCCGGCCGCGACGACCGCAAGCGCGGGTCCCGCATGGTGCGCGTCCGCGAGCGCGATGAACACGGCGAACGCGATCACGCCAACGCCGCACAGAACGCGATCCACGTGATGCTCTTCGACATCGCCCGACAGATCGAGCGGCGTCGCGCGGAACATCGCGATGGTGACGACGCCTAGCAGCGCCATCAACGCCGCGCACAGCGGCAGCAACGCCCACACGAACGCGCCGAACGCGACACCGCTGCACTGCCAGAGGAACAGGTTCTGCGGATTGCCGAGCGGCGTGAGAATCGATCCGGCATTCACAGCGAGTGCGATGACGATCACCAGTCGCTTGATCGGCAACGATGCGAGCCAATGCAGCGACAACGCGAGCGGCACGACTGCGAACAGCGCGACATCGTTGGTCAGCACAGTCGATAGAACCGCCGCGAGCGCGACGAGCAGCAGGGCGAGCGTGCGTTCTGCATGAATGTGATGCACGAGCCGATGCGCGGCGTACATCAGGAATCCTGATAATTCGATTGCTTTGGTCAGGATCAACAAACCGGCGAGCGTGAACACCGTCTGCCGGTCGACGAGACCGGACAACGATTGTAAGGGACGCGGATGCACGGCCTGCAGCACGACGAGCGCGAGCACGAGAATGGCGAGAACCGGCTCTTTCGATATGGTTCGCCAGATGCGCGCGAGGAGGTCGGGCCTTGAGTGCTTGACATTGTAATCGGCCAAATGATGTGCGCGCCGTCAGGCCGTCGTGCTCGACGCTTCGATGCTGCCGCGCAGCTTCGTGAGAATGCCTTCGAGCGAATCGAGACTGCCAAAGTCGATCGTGACCTTGCCGCGGCCCCAGCCGCCGACCTTGATCTTCACGTTCGCGGAAAGCAGGTCGGACAGTTCTTCTTCCAGACGGCGCGTGTCGCGGCCGCCATCGTTGGCGACGCTCGCCTTCTTGGCCGGCGCTTCCTTGGTCGTCTGCGCGACGAGGCGCTCGGTTTCACGCACCGACAAACGACGATTGACGACGACGTTCGCCAGTTGAATCTGCGTCGCGGCATCGACGGCGAGCAGCGCGCGGGCGTGGCCCATGTCAAGGTCGCCGGCAAGCAGCATCGTCTGCACGGGCTGCGCGAGGTTCAGCAGACGCAGCAGGTTCGACACCGCGCTGCGCGAGCGTCCGACCGATTCCGCGGCCTGCTCGTGCGTAAAGCTGAACTCGTCGAGCAGGCGCTGGATGCCCTGCGCCTCTTCCAGCGGATTCAAATCCTCACGCTGGATGTTTTCGATCAGCGCCATCGCAGCGGCGGCCTGATCTGGCACGTTTTTTACGAGCACCGGCACTTCGTCCAGACTGGCCAAACGCGCCGCGCGGAAACGCCGCTCGCCCGCGATGATTTCGTATTTCTCGTCGCCGATGGAGCGCACCAGGATCGGCTGCATCAGGCCTTGCGCGCGAATGCTGGCGGCGAGCTCCTGAAGCACGCCCTCGTCCATTCGAGTGCGCGGCTGGTACTTGCCCGCCTGCATCTTGTCGAGCGGCAGGACCAAGGGCGTGCCCTCGCCGCGCACGGCTTCCGTAATGTCGACGCTGCCGCCGAGCAATGCATCCAGGCCTCGGCCCAAACCCTTCTTTTTCATCACAGCGCTCATTTCGGTTCCTCCGTCGGCGTTCGCCGCCGTATCGAATGGGTTGGCTTCAGTTGACGCTCAGCGCACGTACGCGCTCGATCATTTCATTGCCGAACTGGATATAGGCCTGCGCGCCGCGCGACGACTTGTCGAACACGACGCCCGGCAGGCCGTAACTCGGCGCCTCGGCAAGACACACGTTGCGCGGGATCACCACGTCGAACAATTTGCTGCCGAAGTGTTCCTTCAACTGATCGGACACTTGCTGCTGCAGGATGATGCGCGGATCGAACATCACGCGAAGCAGGCCGATTACCTTCAGATCGCGATTCAAATTCGCGTGGACCTGCTTGATGGTATTGACGAGGTCTGACAGCCCTTCCAGCGCGAAGTATTCGCACTGCATCGGGATGACCAGGCCGTGCGCCGCGCAGAACGCATTGAGCGTCAGCAGCGACAGCGCCGGCGGGCAATCGATCAGCACGAAGTCATAGTCATCGCTGATCTCGGCGATAGCGCCGCGCAAGATACGCTCGCGGTTTTCCATCTCGACCAGTTCGACTTCCGCGCCGGCGAGTTCGCGATTGGCGGAAAGGACATCATAGGTAACCGCTTTAGGACGCACGCGCGCGTCACGAATTTTTACGCCATCGACGAGCACTTCATACACCGTGTTTTCGCACGCGGCCTTGTCGATGCCGCTGCCCATCGTCGCGTTGCCCTGCGGGTCGAGATCGATCAACAGCACGCGCTGATCGAGCCCCGAAAGACTCGCCGCAAGGTTGACCGCCGTCGTGGTCTTTCCAACGCCGCCCTTCTGATTTGCGACGCAGAAGATGTTTGCCATCGTTTAGTATCCTCGTTTCTTCGTTGTCAGAAGATCAGCGAGCCCGGAATGGCGGATCGATACTGCGAAAGTGGTCGTCATACGGTCTCCATGGCAACTTCCACCAGGTAACGCTCAGCATCCAGCATCGGTACGTGCAGGCGCTCGACGCCCTGCACCGATGCACCCGCCGGCAAGCGTGCGATTTCGGCGTCCGGGCGCACGCCCTTCATCGCCAGAATTCGTCCGTCGTCCGCAAGCAGATGACACGAAAGTGTAACGAAATCCGTGAGTTCTGCGAATGCGCGCGACACGATTACGTCGAATTTTTCGGCGACTTCGTGGCGCGGACGAAGCGCTTCGACTCGGCCAGTGACAACCGACAGATTTGTCAGGCCCAATTGCGTTTTGGCTTGCGATTGAAACGCGATCTTCTTGTGAACGATATCGTTCAACGTAACACTCAGCTCCGGCAGCGCAATAGCCAGCACGATGCCTGGCAATCCACCGCCCGAACCGACGTCGAGCGCGCGTTTTGCACCACGCGCCGCGATGGCAGGCACCAGCGCGAGCGAGTCGAGAATGTGCTGAATCATCATCTGCTTCGGATCGCGGATGGCCGTGAGGTTGTACACGGCATTCCACTTTCCCAGCAGCGCGACGTAATCGGGCAGCTTCTGCTTCTGCGCGGGCGTCAGGGACACGCCGAGTTCGGCTGCGCCTTTGTCGAGCATCGTCGCTAGCGATTCGTTCTGTGCCGTCATTGCACCGCCGTCGCGTTGTTGCTTTCGCCCTTGCCACGACGCCCGAGACCCCGTTTGAGATGGACCATCAGGAGGGAAATCGCGGCCGGCGTGATGCCGGAGATGCGCGACGCCTGCCCGATCGTCTCGGGACGATGCTGAATCAGCTTCTGGCGAGCCTCGAACGAGAGTCCGCGCACGTCATTGTAGTTAATGCCTTCCGGCAAGCGCGTGTTTTCCTGCGCGCCGTTGCGGACGATTTCGTCAGCCTGACGGTCGATGTAGCCCTGATACTTCACACCGATTTCGATCTGCTCCTTGATCTGAGCGAGCAGCACGGGATCATCCGCAAGCGAGGCTACAGGGCCGAAAGTGCCTTCTTTCAGGCCACAGATACCATCGTACGAAACGCCCGGACGGCGCAGAAGGTCAGCCAGACTGTATTCATGATCGATCGGCTTGCCCAGCAGCGCAGTGGTTTCCTTAGCCGGTAACGTCTTCGGATTGACCCATGTCGTACGAAGTCGCTCTGTTTCACGTGAAACAGCGTCGCGCTTGCGGGTAAATGCATCCCAGCGAATGTCGTCGATTACGCCGATCTCGCGTCCAATCTCAGTTAAACGCATGTCGGCGTTGTCCTCACGCAGCGACAGGCGATATTCTGCCCGGCTCGTGAACATCCGGTACGGCTCGGACACACCGCGCGTCACCAAATCGTCGACGAGAACGCCCAAATAAGCCTGATCGCGACGCGGCGACCACGTGTCCTTGCACTGAACCTGCAATCCAGCGTTGATGCCGGCCAGCAAGCCCTGCGCGACCGCCTCTTCGTAGCCGGTCGTGCCGTTGATTTGGCCCGCGAAGAACAATCCGCCGATCGCTTTCGTCTCCAGCGACGCCTTGAGGGCGCGCGGATCGAAGTAGTCGTATTCGATCGCATAACCCGCACACAGGATATGCGCATGCTCCAGACCGCGCATGGAGCGAACGAGGTCCAGTTGGACGTCGAACGGAAGGCTCGTCGAGATTCCGTTCGGATAGAACTCGTTCGTCGTCAGCCCCTCCGGCTCGAGGAAGATCTGGTGCGCGTCCTTGGAGGCGAATCGATGGATTTTGTCTTCGATCGACGGGCAATAACGCGGTCCGACGCCTTCGATCACGCCCGTATACATGGGCGAACGATCGAGGCCAGCGCGGATGATGTCGTGCGTTTGAGCGTTGGTGTGCGTCACCCAGCACGGCATCTGAGGCGGATGTTGTTCGACACGACCCAGAAACGAAAACACCGGAATCGGATCGAGGTCGCCGGACTGCTCTTTCAGCTTGGAAAAGTCGATCGTACGGCCGTCGATTCGCGGCGGAGTGCCTGTCTTGAGGCGCCCTTGCGACAGTTTCAGCTCTTTGAGGCGTGCCGAAAGCGAGACCGCGGCCGGATCGCCTGCGCGGCCGCCGACATAGTTATTGAGGCCGACGTGGATCTTTCCGTCCAGGAACGTGCCCGCCGTCAACACCACAGCTCGCGCTCGGAAACGCAGGCCTACTTGCGTCACAGCACCCACGACGTGGTCGCCTTCGACCATCAAATCGTCTACAGCCTGCTGGAAAAGCCAGAGGCTCGGCTGATTTTCGAGGCGATGGCGTATCTCCTGCTTATAAAGCAGGCGATCAGCCTGCGCGCGTGTCGCGCGTACCGCCGGCCCTTTGGACGAATTGAGGATGCGGAACTGGATACCCGCTTCGTCCGTCGCTGCCGCCATGGCGCCGCCGAGCGCATCGACTTCCTTGACCAGATGGCCTTTTCCGATACCGCCGATCGACGGATTGCAACTCATCTGACCCAAAGTCTCGATGTTATGGGTCAAAAGAAGCGTTTTGCAGCCCATGCGCGCGGAAGCGAGCGCGGCTTCGGTGCCTGCGTGACCGCCGCCGACGACGATCACATCGAATTCTGTGGGGTAAAGCATTGGGTATTGTGTGCGAACGACACGAACCGGAGAAAATGATATTCAAGAATTATATCGGGTTACCCGGGCCTCGAATTCGTCTGATCGACATCGGCGAAAAAATGGTGTGTTTCACGTGAAACACACCATTCGTCGGCCATCACCATCACTGTGTCGCGTTTATGCCACTTTTTTGGTCAGACCAAGGTAGGTTTCGATGACTTGCGGGTTGTGCTGGAGATCGTCCGCCTTCCCTTCCAGCGCGAATTCACTCGCTTCCAGCACATAGCCGTAATCCGAAATCTGAAGCACCGCGCGAGCATTCTGCTCGATGAGCTGAGCAGCGTCGCAACGCCCGTCTGGCGAAGCGCGCTGATGATGTGGAAAATCTCCTTCACGATCAAAGGCGCAACTCCGAGACTCGGCTCGTCGAGCATCAGTAGTTGCGGCTTTCCCATTAGCGCCCTGCCGACTGCAAGCATTTGACGCTCGCCGCCTGAGAGCGTACCGGCAGCCGGCTTGCGCCGCTCCTTCAGTCGCGGAAACAGATCGAAGACATGGTCCAGTTGATCCAGGAAATTTTGCTCGCTTACGTCGATACGCGCCGAGTACGAGGTTATCTTCCACCGTAATCAAGGCGAACAACTCGCGCTTCTCGGAGACAAGACACATTCCACGTGAAACACGTCGCTCGATAGGCAGCGCCGAAATATCTTCGCCTAGGTAACGAACTACGCCTTTTGCGTGACCCGTCGTCGGCAGTGTGCCCATGATTGCATTGAGCAACGTAGACTTACCCGCGCCGTTCGGCCCGATGACCGAAACGATCTGCCCCGCCGCCAAAGACAGCTTCCCGTCGTGCAACGCTTCAACTTTGCCGTAGCGCATCGACAGACCTTCCACATGGAGAATCAATCGGTGCGGTCTCTGCTTTCGTTCTCATCACTCTACCCCGCCCAGATAGGCTTCGAGAACTACTGGATCCTTCTGCACGTCCTTGGGCAATCCTTCGGCGGTCTTCGTACCGAATTCCATCACGACAAGTCGATCCGTCAAATTCATCACGAAATCCATATCGTGCTCGACGAGCAGAATGCTCATGCCTTCCGCGCGGAGCTTACGAATCAGATCGGCCTAGTTGCACCTTCTCCTGATATCGAAGACCCGCTGCAGGCTCATCGAGCAGAAGAAGCGTCGGGTCGCAGCACAACACGCGGGCGATTTCCAGAATGCGCTGTTGACCGAGCGCAAGGCTGCCCGCTTCGCTATAGAGATGCTTTTCGAGTCCGACGCGCGTGATCTATTTCGAAGCCTCAGACATCAGCCGCGCTTCTTCTGTCGCATTAAGACGCGCGATGCTACGCCAAACGCCTGTGTTTCCACGAAGATGCGCACCGATGGCCACATTTTCGAGCACCGTCATGCTGGGCAGCATCTTCACGTGTTGAAAAGTCCGTCCGATCCCGCGTTTGACGATCTCGCGCGACGCCAGCTTGTCGATCCGCTCTCCGTTGAACGTGATCGCACCGCTCGTCGCCTGAAGCACGCCCGTTACCAGATTGAAGGAGGTCGACTTGCCCGCGCCGTCCGGTCGGATCAACCCGATGATCTCGCCCGCCTTCACTTCGAAGCTCACATCTTTCACCGCGACCAAACCACCGAATTGCTTGCGCGCCTTGTCGACCGTCAACAGCGGCGAACCGACAGCAGGCTTGCTGCGTTGCGGCAAAGGCTAATCGCGCTCCGGCACATGCACACGCGGACCCTTCGGGAAGAGACACGCGACGAACGGCCATACGTCCTGCCGCGCGTACTAGAGCAGCAAGACCATTAATACGCCGAAAACGATTATCTCGAAATTGCCGTTCGCGCCGATCAGCTTGGGCAGCAGCGTCTGCAGGTAATCCTGCAGGACGGTAGTCGCGCCGAGAATCGCACCCCAGACATGCGAGACGCCGCCCACCACTGCCATAAACAGGAACTCGATGCCGTAATTCAGCCCGAACGGCGTCGGATTCACCGCGCAGATGCGCATAGAAAAAGCCCGAAATCGCCGCCAGCACCGCCGCGTAGATGAAGATTACGATACCCATCCACGCTGTGTTGACGCCCATCGCTTCCGCCATCGTGCCGCCGCCACGCAGCGCGCGAATCGCGCGTCCCAGACGACTATTAAGCAAATTCTGAACAGAAACGATGGTCAACAGCGCCACAGCCCAGATCAGGTTAGTAGATGCTGCGCCCGGACTCGAGGTGCCAGCCGAACAGATAGAACAGCGACAGCCCCCACGCGATCGTCCCGAGCGGCAGGAAGTGGCCAGACAAGCGCATCGTCACGAGGCCGAGCAGCAGCGCGATAAAAGCGGTCAGCACCACGCCCGCGATCAGCACTGCGTCGGGATTCGCGCTCATCGTCTTGAGCACCTGGCCGGTCACCGACGTGTCCGTGCGGTTATAGCGATCTTTCAGCTTGTGCGCGCTGGCCGCCGTGTTGAAGACGTTGTACCAGCCGTCGCCGTAGGCATCCGCGAAACCAATGAAGCCGACCGTCTTCACGCCGTGCTTCTCCATGTAGCTCGCGATCGCATCGGCCATCAACGCGTCGTTCTGCGGCATCTTGAAGACCCACGCGCACTTGGCATCCATCGGCGCGATGCCGCGATATCGGCCTTGTTCTGGTGATCGGGATAGACGAGCTCGATGTTCTTGCCGTTCACCTTGCCGCCGAAATCCGCGATCGCCATCTTGATGGCTTCGAGGCCGCCTTGTCCGTCGATATCGGCATACAGGGCGGAGAAGTCGGTGATGAAGCCGATCTTCACCGTGTTACCGTCGGCGG
>JAQFVJ010000013.1 GCA_029439525.1 Caballeronia sp. BR6202001591004 | reverse complement strand
CGGCGACCTTCTTAACGGCGACCTTCTTAACGGCGACCTTCTTAACGGCGACCTTCTTAACGGCGACCTTCTTTGCCGGAGCAGCCTTCTTGGCGGTGACGTTCTTCACTGCAGCCTTCTTCGCGGCGGGTTTTTTCTTGGCAACTGCCATGATTTTCTCCTTCAGGTTTTCAGATGAGAGTCAGTTCAAACTACACCCTTCGTCAAAACCCGCTTCCCCACATGTGGCTTTTTCTCTATAGCGCACGCTACGAAGCGGATTATTCATCGGCGTACGCTGATTCCGCCTGCTTACGCTAATGAATACGGCAAGGCGCGCCGTGCTCCGAGGCACCGCGCGCCAAATTCAGTCAGCGCCCCGTAGTCGCGGCGCCGGCCATCGCTTGATCGAGCCAGCGAGCTTGCTGCTGGCATTTTCCGGGGGGGAAGTTTGCCCATTCCCTTACCAAGGGGGATCGCAAAACGCCTGTCTTCTGTTCGGGCCGATAGTCGGCGCGTTAAGCCAGTAAGCGCACTTTGCATCAGGCGACGGTTCTCCTAAACCTTGTTGGTCAGGCGCGCGTGAGCGACACGCCGCTGCCTGGCCATCCCATCGATTTCGTCTGCAACACCGTCCTGGAGTTTTTGTTATTCCCAGGTCAGTGCGCCGCCGGTTTGATACTCAATCACGCGTGTTTCGAAGAAGTTGCGTTCCTTCTTCAGGTCGATCATTTCGCTCATCCACGGGAACGGGTTTTCCTCGTTCGAGAAAAGCGGGTCAAGCCCGATCTGCTGGCAACGCCGGTTGCAGATGAAGCGCAAGTAGCTCTTGAACATCGATGCGTTCAGTCCGAACACCCCACGCGGCATGGTGTCTTCGGCGTAGTGATATTCGAGATCGACAGCCTGCTTGAAGAGTTCACGGATCTCCGCCTTGAAGTCGGCGGTCCAGAGCTGCGGCTCTTCAAGCTTGATCTGGTTGATGAGGTCGATGCCGAAATTGCAGTGCATCGATTCGTCGCGAAGGATGTACTGATACTGCTCCGCCGCGCCCGTCATCTTGTTCTGGCGACCCAGCGCCAGAATTTGGGTGAAGCCTATATAGAAGAACAGACCTTCCATGATGCAGGCAAACACGATCAACGATTTTAGCAATTTCTGGTCCGCTTCCGGCGTGCCGGTGACGAATGCGGGATCCGTCAGCGTCTGGATGAACGGGATGAGGAACTCGTCCTTGTCGCGGATCGACTTCACTTCGTGATACGCGTTGAAGATCTCGCTCTCGTCCAAACCCAATGATTCGACGATGTACTGGTACGCGTGCGTATGGATCGCCTCTTCGAAGGCCTGGCGCAGCAGGAACTGGCGGCACTCCGGAGCGGTGATGTGACGGTACGTGCCTAGCACGATGTTGTTCGCGGCGAGCGAGTCGGCGGTAACGAAGAAGCCGAGGTTGCGCTTGACGATGCGACGCTCGTTGTCCGAGAGACCGTTCGGGTCTTTCCACAGGGCGATGTCGCGCGACATGTTCACTTCCTGCGGCATCCAGTGGTTCGCGCAGCCGGCGAGGTACTTTTCCCACGCCCACTTGTACTTGAACGGCACCAGCTGATTGACGTCGGTCTTGCCGTTGATGATGCGTTTGTCGGCGACGTTGACGCGCGCTTCGCTCTGCGCGGCGATGGCGCCGGCGAAAGGAGTTGCGGCTGCGGGCGGAACGAAGCCATCGGAGAAGATGTTCGTCGTGTTCGCTTGCGCAATCTGATGGGCTGCTTGATGAGCTTGTGCGAATTGAGTCGTACCTTGAGGGTTGCACAACGCATTTTGTTGCGGAGCGCTCGAGGGAGCTATGGCAGTGGTCTCGTCATCCCAGTTGAGCATAAATTCTCACCATTAATTATTTAGATCGGGTTTTACCATCTTTTCACGAGCGTTAAAAGAGTTTGCTCATGAAAATTCTCGTTTTGACGCGTTTTAGTTTGGGCGTTGCTACCTGCATACAACACTTGACTCATCGCAACATGTGTGAAGCGGTCCTTATCGAGTATATTCGATGGCATGCAGCGATGCGTCGAACGTCTGGCTATCGATGCCTCGAGAGCCCCTCGAGAGCCTTGTGGCATGAGGCTTTGGGCCGGTGCTGCTGTGTTGCTGCTGAGTCGTCGTTGCTTGGTTGCGTGCATCTCGTCGATGCTCTTCACGGACGCGCGCAGATGAAGTTCGATGCATGAGCGTGACAGGCGACGACGTGCTTCAATCATCGAGCGAAGCTATTTCTTGCGACGCCGATCGATGCTGATTCGCTACGATCGACACGCACTTCGCATGTCGACTCGACGTACATCACGCGTCATCTTCGAGTCATGCGATGCGTGCGAACGGCGGTGCAGAACATCGACCGAAGCGCGCTCGAACGACGTGTGATTCACTCCTCCGAATGCTTGCTCGCGCTTCGAAACCATTGCCGAAGTTTAGCATTGGGCGCCTCGCATTTCCACAATATATTGTGCTTGAAATTCTGCCCAATACAACCTATAGCGCCCTTCGCAACACCATCGCGCACGCTCAAAAAGCTCATCTGCCACGCAGCGGATCGAGCAGCGAACGCAAATCGTTGTGATCAATCTCTTGCATGAGCGCGAGCAATGCACCGAGCTTGCCCTCTGGAAAACCCTCACGTGTGAACCACGCGAGATAGTTGCGCGGGCAAGTCAGCGAGCACGCTATCCTTGTACTTGCCATATGGCATCTTCATCGTGACGAGGCGTTGCAGATCCTGCGCATCCATCGTTCCACCACTCCTCATTGATGTTCTACAGAGCACACGAATGAGCACGCGACACTCGTCGCGTGCGCGATGTTCATCGAAAGCGTCGACGCGAACGTCATCGTCACTGCGATTCCCGGAATGCGCGCGCCTTCGGTCGCGATCCCGTCACACTGAAGGTCGCGGTCACGAGTTACGTGCTTGGCCTCGGCATATTCATTCCCATTTGCGGCTGGGTCGCTGATCGCTTCGGCGCACGCACGGTGTTCCGCACGGCCATCGGCATCTTCGTGGTCGGCTCGCTGCTCTGCGCCGTGTCCACGTCGCTCGGACCGTTCACCGTCGCGCGCTTCATTCAGGGCGTCGGCGGCGCGATGATGGTCCCCGTCGGCCGCATCATCATCTTTCGCTCGGTACGCCGTTCGGACTTCATCCGCGCGATGAACTATCTCGCGCTGCCCGCAATGCTCGGTCCAGCCGTCGGTCCGCTGCTCGGCGGGTTCATCACGACGTATCTGCACTAGCGGCTGATCTTCTTCATCAACGTGCCGATCGACCCTCGTCGGCATCTATCTGACTGACCGCTATATCGCCAACTCGCGCGAGGAGCGGCCCTTGCTCAATCTGCGTTTCTTCCGTGTGCCGACTTTTCAGGCCAGCGTGCTCGGCGGGTCGATGTTCCGTATCGGGCTCGGCGCCGTGCCGTTTCTTTTGCCGCTCGCGCTGCAGGAAGGGCTCGGCATGTGGGCGTTTCAGTCCGGCACGATCACTTGCGCGTCGGCGTTCGGCAGCATGTTCATGCGATCGTTCGCTTTGCGCGTGTTGCGGCGTTTTGGCTTCCGGCAGACGCTGTACTTTAATGCGGCGCTGTCGGGGCTGGCGATCGCAGCATGCGGGACGTTCTTTCCCGGCACGCCGACGTGGGTGATCTGGAGTGTCGTGCTGCTCGGAGGGTTCTTTCCGGGATTGCAGTTCACTAGCCTCAATTCGCTCGCTTATGCGGAGATCGAAACGCGTGATGTCGGACGCGCGACCAGTCTTGCGAGCTTCATTCAGCAGGTGTCGCTCGGGCTTGGGGTCACCATTGCCGGTGTGACGCTCGAGGTCACTCAAGTATTTGAATTTGAACGGGCATGCGAGTGTGCGGTGGTCGGATTTTTGGCCCAGTTTTGTCGTGTTCGGGTTCTTCTCGTTTCTTTCGATGCCGATTACCGCGGGGTTGTCGCGGGATGCGGGGCATGAGATTTCTCAAGGCACTCGTGGGTGATCGTTTTTTTTGGGTGCCTTGGTGCTGCTGGGTTCGCGCCTTTTATTGCAGTAGGCGCTTTGCACGAAAAAAACGACGACAAACAAAGCGCCAGCGAAAAAAAATCAGACCACCCCCGCCCCATGCGCCTGCTGATCCGCGTGATAGCTCGACCGCACCATCGCGCCCACGGCCGCGTGGGTGAAGCCCATCTTGTAGGCCTCTTCATCGTACATCCTGAACGTATCCGGATGCACATAAGCCTGCACCGGCAGATGGTGCTCCGAAGGCTGCAGATACTGTCCGATCGTCAGCATGTCCACATCGTGCGCGCGCAGACCGCGCATCACCTGGAGAATTTCCTCTTCCGTCTCACCGAGACCGACCATCAGACCCGACTTCGTCGCGACATCAGGATGCAGCGCCTTAAAGTCCTTCAGCAGCTTCAGCGAATGGTGATAGTCCGAACCCGGACACGCTTCCTTGTACAGACGCGGCACGGTTTCGAGATTGTGGTTCATCACATCGGGCGGCGCGGCGGTCAGAATGTTGATCGCGCGATCCAGACGCCCACGGAAATCCGGCGTCAGAATCTCGATGCGCGTTTCCGGCGAATGCTCGCGCACCTGCCGGATGCACTCGACGAAATGCGCCGCGCCGCCATCGCGCAGGTCGTCGCGATCGACCGACGTAATCACCACGTACTTCAGCTTCAGCGCGCCGATCGTGCGCGCCAGATTCAGCGGTTCGTCCGGGTCGAGCGGATCGGGCCGGCCGTGACCGACGTCGCAGAACGGGCAACGCCGCGTGCACTTGTCGCCCATGATCATGAACGTCGCGGTGCCCTTGCCGAAGCATTCGCCGATGTTCGGGCAGCTTGCTTCCTCGCACACGGTATGCAGGCTGTGCTCGCGCAGAATCTTCTTGATCTCGTTGAAGCGCGAGTTGCCTGTCGCGGTGCGCACGCGGATCCACTCCGGCTTCTTCAGCTTCTCGATGGGAATGACCTTGATCGGAATGCGCGACGTTTTCGCTTGCGCCTTCTGTTTGGCAGTCGCGTCGTAAGCGGGAACGGCGCTGTCGCCGGCCAGGTTTGCGGTTGCGTCAGTCATTCGGTCGATCCGGTTGTTGCAGCGGCGACGGCGGGAAGCGCCGGACCATCGTGCGGTTGTGCGGCGGTTGCGGGAAGTCGCCGATCTGATGCGCCAGCCGTTCGGCCAGCATGAAGGCTACGTCGCGCCAGTCGGCCGCGACGCCCAGCGTCGCCATATCGACCGTTTCCAGTCCCGCGTAGCCGCACGGATTGATCGCGAGAAAAGGCTGCAGGTCCATCTTCACGTTCAGGCTCACACCGTGATAACTGCAGCCGTTGCGTATCTTGAGTCCCAACGCGGCGATTTTCGCGCCTTCGTGAAGCGCGTGAAGACGAACGTTCGCGCCTTGCCTGTCGAGCGCCTGCGTCACATAAATGCCGGGCGCGCCGTCCTTGCGATCGGTCGCGAGATTATACGCCGCGAGGGTTTCGATCACGGCTTCCTCGACGCGCCGCACCAGCTCGCGTACCATCAGCTTGCAGCGCCGCAGGTCGATCAGCAGATACGCAACGACCTGCCCTGGCCCGTGATACGTGATTTGTCCGCCGCGATCCACCTTGACGAGCGGAATGCCGCTGTTCACCAGCAGCAGATGCGCCGGATTGCCCGCGAGACCGAGCGTGAAAACCGGCGGATGCTCGACGAGCCAGATTTCATCCTGCGTGTCGGGCGTGCGGGCGTCGGTGAAGGTGCGCATCGCGTCGAAGCTTTGTTGGTACGCTTCGCGGCCACGCCAGCGCAGCGTGACCGGAAACACGCTCGAGCGGAGTTCGCCGACGGGTTCGGTCATGGAATCGGTGTCGGGTGGGGAGACAGGCAGTATGGCGGACATGATGACAATAGTTTACCGGAATCGCCCCATGCCTGCCGATGGTGAATTCGCATGCAATCGATGTCGAAATCGAATAGCAGACGCATCGAATCACCGAAGCGGCATCACACCACGCGCCAGCCCGAACGGAAGCGCTGCGCCAGCCTCTCGATGGCCGTCGACGCCCACCCGTTCGTTGCAACGCGGGATGACCGTGAACACGACCTGCGCCGGCTTGTCGCCGTTCACCGATAGCCAGAGCCGTTCGCGCTCGCGCAGTTTGAGTCGGTCGCCGGATGAGCCAATAGTCTTCGGTGTCGTCGGAACGCGTTGCCAGACGGTTGCGCCGTGGACCGTCAGCCGCGTGCTGCGCGCAACGCGCATCGGGATGGTTTCGCCGGGCTTGATTTCGAAAGTGACGCTTGTTGAAATTTCTCGCATGATCCACTCCGCCTAGGGAACGTTCGATGACTACAATCCTAGGGGCTGCGCGCTATCTCAAAAAAACGATCAATTTTCACCGCTATGTGAACCGGATTGACAACGTGACCACGATATCGCCGACCATCCACACGGAACTTCGCCAGCTTCCCGCACTGAACGCGCTGCGCGCTTTCGAAGCCGCCGCACGTCACAAGAGCTTTTCCCGCGCCGCCGACGAGCTGTTCGTCACGCACGGCGCGGTCAGTCATATCAGATCAGATTCGCGGTCTCGAGTCGGAACTGGGCGTCGCGCTGTTCGCCCGTGATGGCAAACGCGTGCGGCTGACTGATCGCGGCCGGCAATACGCGGTGGAAGTGTGCGCGGCGCTCGTGTCGCTGGCGGAATTGACGCGGCGCGTCCGTTCGGGCGATCGCGACCGGCGGCTGATCGTATCGACCATTCCGTCGTTCTCTGCGCGCTGGCTCACGCCGCGCGTCGGCCGCTTTATCGTCAAGCATCCGCAGGTCGATCTGAAATTGCTGACGACCAGCACGCTGATCGAGTTCGAACGCGACGACGTCGATGTGGCGCTTCGCTTCGGCTACGGGAAATATTCGGGGCTGCACGCGGAGGAATTGCTGGACGAGATTTTCTTCCCAGCGTGCTCGCCCGATTTCAGCGGCGGAAATCTGCCGCGCGAACCGCGCGATCTGACGACTCTGCCGCTTTTACGTTCGGACGATGAACTCTCGCGCCCGTGGCTCGACGCGGTGGGTCTGACCGACGTTTCGGAACCGAAACGCGTCGTTCTGTATGAGGATTCGTCGAATCTGCTGCAGGCGGCGATCACCGGCCAGGGCATTGCGCTGGTGCGGCGTTCACTCGCGATGGAGGAAAGAAATTCTGAGCGGCCGGCTAGTGCGGTTGTTCAATATCGACGGGCCGAGCCCGTGGAGCCTGCCCGCGCTGCTCGATAAACCGCCGGGTTCCAGTCTTCAGTCTGGCTCATCGATGCCGCTCCTGTTACTTCTTCTTTTGCCACATCAGCAGCGCCGAATCCCACAGACGGCCGAAGATGCCGGCCTGCGGCACATCCTGCAGCGCGACCAGCGGGAATTGCGCGACGTCCTTGCCGTCCGCGACCATCTTGACGGCCTATCTGCTGACCCTTCTTGATCGGCGCGATCAGCGTGTCGTTATGCGTGACGCTCGGCTTCACCTTGTCGCCCAAACCCTTCGGCACGGTGATGTACTGATCCGTCAGCACGCCGGCCTGCACGTTGTCCGTCGCACCCTTGTACACGCGCGGCGATTCGATCACCTGATTCGCCTTGAACAGGCGCAGCGCGTCGTACGCGGTGTAGCCGTAGTTCAGCATCTTCAGGCTGTCCTGCACGCGGTTGTGCTCTTTCGGCTCCCCCATAATTACGGCGACGAGACGGCGGCTCGCGTCCGGCGTGCCAACCCGGACGCTTGGCCGTGGCGATCAGGCAGTAGCCCGCCGCTTGCGTATGGCCGGTCTTCAGGCCATCGACGGTCGGATCGAGCCACAGCAGACGGTTGCGGTTCGGCTGCTTGATCTTATTGTACGTGAAGTCCTTCACCGAGAAGATGTTTGTAGTACTCGGGGAAGTCACGGATCAGGCGCGCGGACACCACCGCGAGATCGCCCGCGGTGGTGTAGTGATTCGGGTCGGGCATGCCGTTCACGTCGGCATAGTTCGTGTGTGTTATGCCGATGCGCTTGGCCGTCGCGTTCATCATCGCGACGAAGTTGCTTTCGGTGCCGCCGACGAGTTCCGCGAGCGCGATGGCCGCGTCGTTGCTCGACTGCACGATCATGCCGTACACGAGGTTGTGCACGGTCACCGGCTTGTTCGCCTCGATGAACATGCGCGACTCGTCCGTCTTAACGCGACGCACGTTCTCGCTCGGCATCACGGTCTGATCCATGTTGATCTTCTTCGTCTTCAATGCGTCGAAAATAAGATACGCGGTCATCAGCTTGGTGAGCGAAGCAGGCTCGACGCGCTCATCCGGATTGCCCGATGCGAGTACCTGATTGCTGGTGGCATCGACGAGCACCCACGAACGCGCGGTGATGTCCGGCGGCGGCACTTGCGCGAATGCGCTCGCGGCGGCTAGCACGGCGGGCAACACACGAGAGCGGCCTTTGAAGGCGCTGCGTTGCACGGCGGAAGTCGGGAAAGGGGAAACAGACAAGCCGGAAGGGACAAAGCGCATAGGATCGATCGGCGGAAAAAGCAGGCTGCCGCCGAAGGCGATGGGGATCGGAAGATCGGCGAAGCGCCCGACCGACGGACGCGGAATCGGTTCTCGAAAAGTCGGAGCCACGTATGCCGTGCGAGTCGCTCACGATGCATTGCATGACCATCGGGTAAGCGGCGCGCGGCGCGATGCTGCAAAAATCTTCAGCTAAAAAAACTACGCCAATTAATTATACGCGTGGCCCACAGTCGAAACCCGTTGATTCCGCGGGTATTGCGCGCATTTTCACGTTTTCGCGAGCACGATTTGCCGAAAAACACGCCAGCGATTCGATCCGTGAAACGCGAAACGAACAAAGGCACAAAGCCTTCGAAAACCTTGCGCCGTCACTGTTTTCAGACAGATACCGATGCGCTCAACGCCAGGCGTGGACGATCACGCGCTTGAGGATATGCAGCTTGCGATGGAAGAAGTGCTCGCCGCCCGGAATCACGACGATGGGCAATTCCTGCGGACGCGCCCAGTCGTAGACCGATTGAGTCGGCACGTTGTCGTCCACTTCCCCGTGAATGACGAGCGTGCTGTCCGGCACCGGCGCGACTTCCCAGCGGCTCGCCGCCGTGCCGACGAATACCATGCGCTCGATTTCCTTGCCCACTTCGAGCATGCGCTTCGCGACATGCGACAGCACGAAGGTGCCGAACGAAAAGCCCGCGAGCACGAGTGGCACGTCGGCCTGACCGGGCTGCGCGCACATATGGTCGATCAGCGCGAGCAGATCGTCCTGTTCACCGATGCCGTTGTCGTGCTCGCCACCGGTCTCGCCGACGCCGCGAAAATTCGAGCGGTGGGTCGTGTAGCCGAGCTCGACAAAGGTGCGCGCGAGTGTCTGCGCGACCTTGTTGTCCATCGTGCCGCCGAACAGCGGATGCGGATGCGCGACCAGCGCGATGCCGCGCGGCGTGCCTTCGCTTTTATCGAGCGCGCATTCGATCTTGCCGGCCGGCCCGTCGATGAGAAACTTTTCGGTCTGTGCGTTCATGTCGGTTGATCGATCAGAAGACGTTCGACGATTTTGCCGTTGGCCAGATGCGAATCCACGATCTCGTCGATATCGGTTTCATCGGTGTACGTGTACCACGTCCCTTCCGGATACACGACCACGACCGGCCCGAGTTCGCAGCGATCCAGACAGCCCGCCTTGTTGATGCGCAGCTTGCTTTCACCTGCAAGACCGAGTTGCTTCACGCGCTTTTTCGCGTGCTCCTGCATGGCCTGCGCGTTGCAGTTCGCGCAGCTCGGACGCGCGGCGTCGGCATCGCGCTGATTCAGGCAGAAGAACACGTGGTACTTGTAGAAAGAGTCCATGACGTCGTGCGATGAGAGTGTCAGTCGATTATAGCAAGCGATGTTTGTGCCTGCCGTCGCCCTCGTCCCGGTCCTTGTCCTTGCCGCCACGGCCGCCCCGCTTCGCGCGCCGCCGCGCGAGCCACGCGTGCTCCGCCGCCGAGGCGAGCCAGCCGAGCGCCGCGTACGGCCACACCCACGCGAGCCAATGCAGCAGTCCGTTGAAATGCAGATAGCGCCCTTGCCGCCAGTCCGCGAGAACGATGTCGAAGTACGGATTCACCGGCAACAGATTCGACAGCATCAGCGCTACAACCAGCGCCGCGCCCGCCAGTGCTGCCCGCACCGCGCGCGGCAGCGACACCAACAGCAGGCCAGCCACGCCGCCGATCGCAATGCCTTCGAGCGCGCCGTCCGTCGCCCAGTCGAAGGTCAGGCCAGAGCGCGATTGCAGGAACGACACGGCGACCTTCGCGCAGAGCGTAAGCACGATCATCGCGATCATGATGCGGATGCGCGGCGCGCGCTCGCGCGTGAGCAGCGTCGCGAGCACGAGCGCGGCAAATAGGTTCGACGACGTAATAAGCGCTTCCCACGAATCGTCGGGCAACAGCGCGCCGAGCCGGTCGGGCCAGCTGACGAAATCCCACGATGCCGGTATCCACGCGAGAATGGCGTCCTGCATTGCCGGATCGAGGTTGTCCCATAGTTCGCGCGGCAGGTCGCCGCTGCCGAACAGATACGGTGCGGGAAACAGCGTTGCGAACGGCCATAGCGCCGAGAGGCCGAGCACGTAGGCCGCATCGCGCTCAAACCAGGCGAAGCGCATGCGCCGCAACAGGCCGCGATTGAGCAGCGCGCTCGTCGCGGGCGCGATCAGCACGCCGCCGACCAGCGCGCCGAACGTATTGGACGCGAGATCGAGATTGGACGCGACGCGCGTCGGCAAGTAGGTCTGAATGGTTTCCATCGTGCCGGACAGCAACGCGCCGCCGAGGAACGCCGCGCACACCGCGAGCGAGCCGCGCCAGCGCGGATAGAGCGCGAGCACGATCAGCGCGCCGAGCGGCATGTAACCGATGATGTTGGTGATGACATCGAAGACGGTCAGATACTGCGGAAGCGGATCGCCCAGATACGCGAACGGTCCGATGCCGAGCGAGCGCCATCCCGAAAACGGATACAGCGAGCCGTACACGACGAGCGCCGCATACGCGGCGAGCGCCTGCCGGGAAAACGCCGACGGGTGGCGCTGCCATTGCTTGATCGTCATGAGCCGCCTGCGATGCCCAGGAGGCCCGGCGCACGGCGAAGGATCGACGCTGAAAACGTCATCGTGAAGCGGCAAGCGGTTGGGCGGCGAGCCATAAACTCAACTGCGCGATGACGTCGTCGGTGGCGTTCGCGCGCGCCGCCAGGCGCATCGCCCGTTGGCGCGGGCGCATTGGCAATGAATTCGCGTTGCGCGATCACGCGACCCTGCTCCGTCAGCGTCGCGCGCACGGCGACCAGACCGTGGCTTTGCTCGGACGCATCGAAGACCTGCTCGAAATTCGTTAGTTCGACTTCCAGCAGCGGCACCGCGCGCATGGGATCCGCGCCCGAGAGAATCGGGCCGCGCGCCGCCAGCGATTGGCGCAGGCGCTGCGTGATCAGTTGCGCAAGCGGCATCGTTCAGTGACTGTTCGAATACGTATCGATGCGCTGCGCATCTACGTAGCTCAGGCGATAACCGAACGCATCCGTTTCCAGATTGCGCGGCACGCTCACCGCGAGCACCTTGACGGGCGGCATCGGCGCGCCGTTATTCGCGGATGAACTCGCCGCAGGCGGCGCGCCCAGGTCATAGCGCGCGTTCGGCATCGCGGTGGAGTTCGACGCGCAGCCCGTGAGCGCTACGACCGACATGAGCGCGAGCGCCGCAGCCAGTGCCTTAAATTCGTTGATCGACATCTCGGATTCTCTCGGTCAATTCGATGGCTCAATACGACGGTTGCGACGGTTGCGCGGGCCACTTGAAGCCCAGCTCGCCCGGCCCCGGCACCAGTTGCGGCGCGTCGAACCGAACAACACGCTGCGTGGATTGGTGCTGAAAGATCGGCGGCGCGGTCGATGGAGCGCGCCGCCGCGCCCACGTTGTCGCTGAAGGAATAAAAGCGCGGCAACGCCTCGTAACCCACGCGGAAGCGCAGCGATTCGTTCATGTCCGTGAGCGACGCGCTCGTGTCCTGGGCCGCCTTCCGGCCTTGTTCAGATTGGGGTCACTAACGGGCCGTCCGGGCGATTCAGGTTCTGCACGAGCTGATTGGTCGAAGCGAGCGTCGTGTTGATCTGCTTGAGCGTCTGCGGCAACTGCGACGTCGGGGGCGAAACCTGACTCGCGAGCGTCGCGATGCTGTCCGCCGCGCCCTTCAGGCTTTTGGTCGTGTCCATCAACTGATTGCGCACGTCGTCGGAGAGGAACCTTGTCGGCGTCGTCGGAGAGGCGCTCAAAGCGCTTGAGGATCACGTCGTCGCGCTCCTGCAATTGCTCGAACAGACCCCGCGCGCATCGGCACTGCGGCAACATGCTGCGGCGACAATGCAAGCGTGGCCGGATCCTTGCCGGGTCGTCCAGTTGCACGAACGCGATGCCCGTCACGCCCTGAAAGCCGAGCGTCGCGTAGGTGGAATGCGTCATCGGCACGTTCTGGTCGACAAGAATGCGGATACGAATCTGCCACGGATGCGACTTGTCGAACTTGATCGATTCCACCTTGCCGACGCCCAGCCCGCGATAGCGCACGGCGGCGTCCGTGAACAGGCCGGTGACATTGGTGCGCGCGATCAGATCGTAGGGCACGCGCACCGTGCGATCGACGTTGAAGAAAAACACCACGAGCGGGGTGCCCAACACCAGCACGATGGTGAACACCCTGGTCCAGAACACGTGTGATTTGTTTTCCATCGGCAGGTTCCTAGCTTTCTCGCGTGCTGCACGCGCTCATTTGTTGACGCTGATCGGCGCGTTCCTCGAGCGCGGCGGCCGGCAGCTTCGCGCGGCGGTCGGCAGGCAGCGCCTGTAGCGCGCGCCGCCCGTGCCGCCCCAGAAAGTATTCGCAGATAAACGGATGATCCACCGCGCACGCCTCTTCCACGGGAGCCGCAACCAGCACGCGCCGGTCGGCCAGCACGGCGACGCGCGTGGACAGCGCGACCATCGTATCGAGATCGTGCGTGATCAGGACGACAGTCAGGCCGAGCGCGCGATGCAGCGTCGCGATCAGATTCTCGAGAATCTTGCCCAGCTCGCGGAACGGCTGCGGGATGTTGTCCTACACCGACAGCGACGAAAACAGCGCACCCTGCTGGAACATCATGCCGGAGCACGTGCACATCATCTTGGCGGTTTCGTCGTCCATCCGCGCCCATTTCTCGCCGAGCACGCGAATGGTGCCGGACGTCGGCGCTTCCAGCCCGAGAATCTGCCGCACCAGCGTAGTCTGCCCGAACCCGAGCCGCCGATCAGTGCGACGATCTCGCCGTGCCGCATGTCGAGATTCAGATGCTCGTGGATGACCGTGCGGCCGTAGCGCTTGGTGAGATCGTGCATTTCGATCACCGGTTCGGCGATGACCGGTGGCAGCTGATGGCGAACGGCGCTGGCGAGCGTGGTGGACATGTATCAAAGCCCCACGTTCTGGAAGAAGATCGCGAACACCGCGTCCGCGAGAATGACGATGGTGATCGACGAGACGACGGACGTGGTCGTGCCTTCGCCAAGGCTCTGCGAATTCGCTTTGATGCGGAAGCCGAAGTGACACGCGGCGAGCGCGATCAGCATGCCGAACACGACGCCCTTGCCCAGCCCAATCCACAGATTGGCGATCGGCACCACCGACAGCAGCGAGCGGATGAAGAACGACATGTCGATGGACAGCACGAGCTTCGCGGCGAGCGCGCCGCCCGTCAGCGCGATGATGTTGGTCTACATGACGAGCAGCGGCAGCACGAGGCACAGGCGCGTGCGGAATAATGCCCATCACGCGCATGGCGTAGAGTTCCTCGGTCACGCGCATCACGCCGATCTGCGCGTGATCGCGAAGCCGGAGCGGCCGGCGACGAGAATCGCGGACAGCACCGGCCCGAGTTCCTGGATCACCGACAGCCCGAGGATGTTCACAATGTACTGATTCACGCCGAACATGGGCAACTGCTGCGCGGACAGATAGCTCAGCACGATGCCGATCAGAAACGCGACCAGCGCAGTAATGGCGAGCACCTGCGCGCTGGCGCTATAGATATTGGCGGAGATTTCGGTCCACGGAATGCGCTGCGGACGGCGCACGAGGCTGAAGAAATCGAGCACGAAGCCGCCGAACGTCGCGAGGCCGCCGTAAAGGTGATCGAAGAACGAGAAGATCAGTAGCCCGAGTTTGGTAATCGGATTGAACCGGTCGACGATTTCGGGCTCTTCGCGTTCGTCATCGAGCAGCGCGACGCGCTCGAAGATTTCGCGCTGTGTGTCGTTGAGTTCGATCTCGGCGGGCATGCGCCGGCCCCAGATGCGCCACAGCGCCTGACCGCCTACGTGATCCAGCCTTTCGACGGCGAGCAGATCCCGACTGATGGCTTCGCGGCTGATGGCGCGCAGCCGCCGCGTGACACCGCTCTTGGCCCGGTCGCGCGCGAACGCGGTCCACTGGCCTGAGAGCCGGACCACCTTGCCCTGCTGACCGGCTTCCACTCTCAGACGAGGCGGCGTGTCGAAGTCCAAGGATCGATGGTGCGATGAGCGCGCGCTGGGGAGTTCTAGCGGAGAGTGGTTGGGGGGCGCGGAGACGATGCCGACAGACCTGCCGAATGGATAAATTTCCGAATGTCCGCGCTAAGGGAAAACTGTCAGTCATTCACCCTCACTCGCAACTTAGCCAATGCAACTTAGCAAATATGCTAACATTATTCATACACAAGCGGCTTGAAGGGAAGGAGGTTCAAAAGAGAATGGTTAAGAGTCAACTCCAACGCGAATTCGCTGGGCGCTACGATCCCGTCCCGCACACGGGACGAAGATACTACCGCCCGGCTGTTGGCCGATCCCAAGGTAAAAGCTGCGTATGATGCGCGCGAACCTAATAAATACGACGCGCTCGACGTCGTGCTTCAGGCAAGAGTGAAAGCAGGCCTGACTCAGGCAGAAGTCGCCGAACGCATAGGCACGACGGCGTCCTCAGTCGCGCGCCTCGAAGCTTCCTGATAAGCGAAAAGCATTCGCCGTCCATTTCGGAAATATGCGACCGCGTGCGGAAAAACGCTGCACATCGCGCTGGTTCGAACGGCTCCGGCCATCGGCACACAGATTGACGAGGCCAAGCCGCGCGGCAAAACGGCGGACATCATTTTCGCCCGATTGCCCCGCTACAATACCCGCCATGACCTCACCTTCTCCCTTCGCACCCGACGCCCCCTGGCGCCTCGACCGCACGCGGCTTGCGACACTCGCCGAGCGGCCTGCGCGCGACTGGACCATCGAGATCGTCGATGAAACCGGCTCCACGAACGCCGACCTCATGGAGCAACTGCGCGCGTTGCCACGCGATCACGCGCAATCCAGTCCGCCCGCGCCGATCGTCCGCGTTGCGTACTCGCAGACCGCCGGGCGCGGCCGCCGCGGCCGTGCGTGGCTCGCGGAACCGGGCGACGCGCTGCTGATATCGGTCGGCTGCGTGCTGAAGCGTCCGATCGAAGGGTTGTCGGGTCTGAGCCTCGCCATCGGCACCACGGTGCTCGATGCGCTCGCGCGTCTACCGCTCTCGCCATCGGCACGTCCCGCGCTAAAGTGGCCGAACGATGTCCTACTCGACGACGGTAAGCTCGCGGGCATTCTCATCGAAACGGCGTGGAACACGCCGCACGCGACAGCGGTAATCATCGGCATTGGCACGAACCTGCATGGCGCGGATCAACTCGCCACGCAGGTCGACGAAGCGAACCATCACGCCACGTCGTACGTACCCGGCACGGCCCCCGCCGCGCTCGCGCGCGCGTGGCCCGACGCCAATTTCACCGATATGTTCGGCGCGCTCCTCAACGCGCTCGATGCAACGCTGCCGCGCTTCGAAGCCGATGGCTTCCGTCCGTTCCGCCAGCGCTGGATCGACGCGCACGCGTGGGGCGGCCGCGAAGTCACGCTGCTCGATCAGGGATCGGAAGTCGCGCGAGGCATCGCGACTGGCGTCGACGATCGCGGTCAACTGATGATCGACACGCCCGAAGGCCCGCGCGCCATCGTCACCGACGAACTCACGCTGCGTCTCGCGAAGGAGCGTCCGTGAGCGCTGCGCCGATTCTGCTGATCGATGCCGGCAACAGCCGCATCAAGTGGTCGCTCGTCGACGACAGCGGCGCATCGATCGTGGGCGGCGCCTTCGAGCACGAGCGTAACGTCGCGGCTCAATCGAGTACGAACGCCGATCCCGTGGGTATCGACGAGGCTGACGCGGCGTCTGTCGACAGCACGCTTTTGTCCGTGTGGACCGCGTTGCCCACGCCCTCAAGCGCGTGGATTTCGAACGTTGCGGGCACACCGGTGCAAAACCGTCTGCAACGTCTCATCGACGCACGCTGGCCCGCGCTTCCTCGCACCGTCGTCAAGGCGCAAGCCCGACAATGCGGCGTGACCAACTGCTACGTCCAACCCCACACGCTCGGTAGCGATCGCTGGTGCGGCCTGATCGGCGCGCGCGCGGCGTTTCCGAGCGAACATGTGCTGATCGCGACCTTCGGCACCGCGACGACGCTCGAAGCGCTGTACGCCGAAGGCGCGTTCACCGGCGGCCTGATCGCGCCGGGCTGGTCGCTGATGATGCGCTCGCTCGGCAGCCACACCGCGCAGCTTCCGACGCTCGATGCCGCATCCGCGCGCCGCGCGCTCGACGAAATCCCGAACCGCTTCGCTACCGATACCGCCGGTGCTCTGTCGGCCGGCTGTCTGCTCGCGCAGGCGAGCCTCATCGAACGCGCGTGGCACGATCTGCAAGCCGACTGGCAAGCCGATGTGCGCCTCGTGCTCGGCGGCGGCGCCGCGAATGAGATCGCCGGCGCGCTCGCCGTGCCGCATACTCGCCATGATTCACTGGTGCTGTCCGGACTCGCGTTGATCGCGCGCGACACGGGGCATCGACCTATCCCACCCGACGACCCGACTGACGGAGCCCGAGAATGCTGCGCTGGCTGCTCGCCTTTCTGATTCTGGCCAACCTGCTGATGCTCGCAGTGGTGCAAGGCATGTTCGGACCGCTACCCGCGGCCGGCGCGCGCGAACCGCATCATCTGCTCCAGCAAGTGCATCCGGAGATGCTCAACACGCGTCCGCTGCATCCCGAGGATGCCGCCGATCAGCCGCAAGTCGGCGGTCCCGCGCCTGCCGCCAACGTGCAGTCGACGCCGCTCAATCAATGACGCGTCGCGCGTGTCGCATCATGATTGAGCGCGAACCTTCCTGAGCAGCGCGGTCGTCGAGCGATCGTGCTCGAAGGGAATCGCCAGCGTCCGCCCGCCCCAGCCGCGCACCAGTGCTGACTCGGCGAGCTTGTCCATGTCGTAATCGCCGCCCTTCACGAGCACATCGGGATGCAGCGCATCGATGAATTGCAGCGGCGTCGATTCCTCGAACTTCACGACCCGGTCCACGCTTTCGAGCGCGGCCAGCAAGGCCATGCGATCGTCCTCGCGATTGAGCGGTCGATCGTCGCCCTTGCCGAGCGTGCGCACCGACGCGTCGCTGTTCACGCCGACGATCAGCGTCGCGCCGAGCGCCTTCGCGTCCGCGAGATAGGTGACGTGACCGCGATGCAGGATATCGAACACGCCGTTCGTAAACACGACCGGACCGGCAAGCGTGGCGCGAAGCGCGGCAAGCACATCGCGCGTGGTGATTTTGCGTTCGAAAATGGCGGACATGGGGGCGCTCGTGACGGTGTTCTGAAAGCGCGCATTGTGCCATGGTGGCGCACGGAATTCGACGGGCAAGCGCATCGCGACACACGCCGGATAACGAAACGGCCTGCCGGTTTTATCCGGCAGGCTGCTTCATTTTTTGAACATCTCGCAGAAAAATCAGGCCGGCTGTTCCGCCGCGCTCGCGCCGCCCGCAGCCTGCAGACGCTGCAGCACTTCCTTGCGATAACGATTCAGTTCCTGCGCGGTCACGAACGAGCGCTCGAACAGGATCGACAGGTTATGCAGAATGCGCTCGACCACCTTCTTTTCCCAGCTATCGTCGAAGCGGATCTGGTCGTCGAGCCAACGCTCGAGCCATTCGGGATCCGGCAGGCGCGACTGCACGGTATCGCGCGGGAACAGCGCCTGATTGACGTGCAGGTTGGTGGGATGCAGCGGCTTTTCCGTGCGGCGCGCGGACGCCATCAGCACGCCGATCTTCGCGAACGCGGCGCGCGCCGTGTCGCCGGCGTTGGTCAGCGCCTTCTTCATGTAGCGAAGGTACGCGCCGCCGTGACGCGCTTCGTCGCGCGAGATGGTTTCGTAGATGTGCTTGATGACCGGCTCAGTGTGCCATTCCGCCGCACGGCGATACCAGTGATTCAGGCGGATTTCGCCGCAGAAATGCAGCATCAGCGTTTCGAGCGGCGGTGCCGGATCGAACTCGAAGCGCACTGCGTGCAGTTCGTCCTCGGTCGGCACGAACTCCGGCTTAAAGCGGCGCAGGTATTCCATCAGCACGAGCGAGTGCTTCTGTTCTTCGAAAAACCACACGCTCATGAAAGCGGAGAAATCGCTGTCGTTGTGGTTGTCCCGCAGGAACATCTCCGTTGCGGGAAGAGCGGACCATTCGGTGATCGCGTTCATCTTGATGGTCTTGGCCTGCTCGTTGGTGAGCAGGGACGCATAGAATTTGTCCCAGGGAATATCTTTCTCCATATCCCAACGGACGGATTCCAGCGATTTATACAGTTCCGGATAAAGCATGGTGTTCATAGTCCACCCCTGATTCCACTTATGCGACATTATATCTATACAGACTTCCGGTTCGAACGCGCATGGTAAAAATACCTGTACGCGATACTTGTACGCGAGCAACCATGCTTTCAATTTTACGCGGGATTCCGACGGTCGAAGACGAAAACCGACAACAAAGCGGCAAATCGCGCGCTGCACTTCGAGCGCCTGAATGGCCGACTGCAGCATGTTGAGATTGAGCTTCAGCCAGTGCTCGACCGCGCGCATGTCGGTCACGCGCTCGTCGAGTTTTTCGATGTTGGTAAGCGGAACGAGCATGTCGGACATCATCGAGAGCGAGGGAGACATCGCCTGCGGGCCGCCCGGCATGGCGGCGGCGAACAGATTCAGGCGCATCAGTTCCCATATCTTGCCCATCATGTCGGCCTGGCCGAATCCGGTAAAACCGGGAATCGAGAATGGCGGTGTGCCGCCGGCGTTATCGGTCATTCGCTCCTTGAAGCCTTCGTGTTGGTTTCGTGCGCGCGTTGTACTTGCGTTCGTCGATACCACAACATACCAGAACAGCGCGCCGCCGGGAAAGTCGGGCGCGCCTCTCGCGCAGCGAGCGCATGCCTTCGTGCACGTCCGGGCCCGCCGAGCGCAGCCAGTTGTTCAGCGCGTACTTGGTCCAGCGGATCGCGGTCTGCGAGCCGTGCGCCAGCCGATTGGCCACTTCGATCGCCTTGCATGAGTTCGTTCTCATCGACGGCGAGCGACACGAGGCCGATGCGCTCCGCCTCTTCGCCGCTCACCGGCTCACACAGCAGCAGATAGTACTTGGCCTTGGCCATCCCGCACAGCAGCGGCCAGACGATCGCCGCATGATCGCCCGCCGTGACGCCGAGTCGCGTATGCCCGTCGATGATGCGCGCGGACTTTGACGCGATCGAGATATCGGCCAGCAAACCCGCAACCAGCCCCGCGCCGACCGCCGGGCCGTGCATCGCGGAGACGATGATCGGCTTGCTGCAATTGATGAGGTTGTACACGAGGTCGCGCGCCTCGCGCCAGACACGCGCGCGCACGTCGAAGTCGTTTGCCATCTCTTCGACGAGACCGAGATCGCCGCCCGCCGAGAAGCCCTTGCCTTCGCCGCAAATCAGCGCGACGCGCGTGTCGGGATTGCGGTCGATGTCGCGCCAGATGTCCGCCAGTTCGCGATGCATGTTGGCATCGGCGGTGGACAGGCCGTTCCTGTCGCGCCGGCGCCGGGCAACCACTTCGAGCACGCCATCGGGATGGCGGCGCAATTCGAGCGACGTGTGTAGCCCGAATACATGGAGAGATCGGGCATGTCCTTCCTTCAGATTTAGCGCGGCTGATAGATCCACTTGTTGTCGCGGATCTCGACCATCACGCGCGCGCTGATCGAGGCCGATGTGATCGTTCGGCGTCATGTTGACCTGACCGTTGGTGTCGGAGAAGTTCTTTGTATTCTTGAGCGCGTCACGTAACGCGCTACAGAACGCGAGCATTCCGGGCGCACCCGCTTTCATCGCGATGGGTACGGCGCGGTTGAGCAGCATGCCCGCGTCCCACGCGTACGAGCCGAACGCCGAGACCGAACCTGCTCCGTACTTCGCTTCGTAGAGCCGTAATCGAGCGCGAGACGTTTCGCGGGATGATCGTCGGGCAATTGGCGACGAGCACCGGGCGCGCGGGCGGGAAGGTACCGTTGCAATCCGCGCTGCACACGCGCAGGAAGTCGCGGTTGCCGATGCCGTGGTTGTGAGATCTTGCCCTTGTAGCCGCGCTGCGCAAACGTTTTCGGCGGCAATGCGGCGGGCGTACCGGCTGCGCCGACCACGACCGCATCCGGCTTCGCGGCGAGAATCTTCAGAATCTGCTCGATCACGCTCGGATCGGTGCAATTTGAAGCGTTCGTTCGCTACCATGTCGATTTTGTGCAACTGCGCGAACTTCGCGACTTCGGCATAGAAGGTCTCGCCGAGCGCGTCCGCCTGGCCGATATATGCGATCGTCTTCACGCCGTGATTACTCGCATGCTCCACGATGGCCGATGCCATCATCGCGTCGGTCTGCGGCGTCTTGAAGACCCAGCGGCGTTTGTCATCTACCGGTTCGATGATCTTCGCCGACGACGCCAGCGAGATCATCGGCGTCTTGCCTTCGGCGACGACATCGGATCATCGCGAGCGAATTCGGCGTGATCGACGAGCCAATGATCGCATCGACTTGATCCACGCTGATGAGCTTCTTGGTCGACTGCACGGCCTGCGTGGTGTCGGAGGCGTCGTCGAGCACGATGTAATCGACGGGCCTGCCGCCCATTTCCTTCGGCAGCAGTGCAACGGTATCGCACGTCGGAATGCCGATCGACGCGGCCAGTCCCGTCAACGACAGCACGAGGCCGATTTTTATGTGCTGCAGAGCTCGTTGTGCCTGTGCTGCGCAAATGCCGCCGTCGTGGCTGAAAAAGCCATCACCGCGCCGATCAGAAACCGCCACTTGCCGCCTGCTACCATCAGAGTCTCCTTGTTCTTTTCGTCCGGGTTTTGTGTCATCAGGTCCGCCGTCGCGGCGGCGCCCGGCAAGTGTAAGGCGGTGGCAAGCAGCGCCGCATCGGGCGAAACCCGTTGCGTCGCGTCCGATGTCGCGCGATCAATCTTCCAGCTGCGCCACAGCCTGATCGATGGCGCCGAAGATCGACTGCCCTTCCGCGTCGAACATCTCGATGCGCACGCTGTCGCCGAACTTCATGAACGCTGTCTGCGGCGCGCCGTGCTCGATGATTTCGAGACAGCGCTTCTCCGCGATGCAGCAGTAGCCGCGCCGCGAGTCCTTATTCGAGATCGTGCCCGAGCCGACGATGCTGCCCGCGCACAGATTGCGCGTTTTCGACGCATGCGCAATCAACTGGCCGAAGTGGAACACCATGTCCGTGCCGCAGTCCGGCTGGCCGACCTTCTTGCCGTTCCAGTGGACGATCATCGGGCGGTGCACGCGGCCTTCGCGCCACGCGTCGCCGAGTTTCGTCCGGCGTGACGGCGACCGGCGAGAACGCCCTCGCGGGCTTGCTTTGGAAGAAGCCGAAACTCTTCGCGAGTTCGGCGGGAATGAGATTGCGCAGTAACACATCGTTGACGAGCATCAGCAGACGCACGCCGCGCAACGCTTCATCCGGCGTGGAGGCCATGCGCACGTCGGACCGTGACGACCGCAACTTCCGCTTCGAAGTCGATGCCGTACGAGTCCGTCGCGCGCACAATGTCTTCCGTCGGGCCGATGAAGTCGTCGCTGCCGCCCTGATATGATCATGAGCGGATCGGTCCAGAACTCGGGCGGCATGTCCACGCCCGCGCGCAGCGCACGAGTTCGACGTGATTCACGTAGAGGACGAGCCGTCCGCCCACTGGAACGGGCGCGGCAGCGGCGCCATGCAGTTCTGCAGATCGAAGCTGAACGGATTGCGCGCGCGGCCCGCGTTCAGCGCGTCGTACAAATCCATGAGCTGCGGCGCGTAGAAGGTCCAGTCGTGGAGCGCGGCTTCAGCGTGGAGACGATCTGATCGGCGATGGCCGCCGTGCGCAAATCTTTCGATACGACGATGAACGGGCCGTCGCGGGTGCCGTCCTTCAAGGTGGCGAGTTTCATGGAAGGGGTGTCGGTGTGGTGACGTTACGGGAAATCTGTTTTACGATGGTGAATCCCCGGCTGGCTCCTCGGCCGTTCGGCATAAGCCTTATTGCGTTTTTCCTTTTCACATTCGCCCTTTCCGCACGCCCCACGATGCAGACCATTCAACCCGACGAAGACGACACCCTCGGCGCCGCCGAAGAAAAACGCGCCCGGCATTCAGTCGATCGAAGTCGGCTTTCGTCTGCTCGACGTGCTCACCCCGCGCGCGATGGATGCTGCGCGATCTCGCCCAGCGCGCGGGCATGAGTCCGGCGAAGGCGCATCGCTATCTCGTGAGCTTCTTGCGGCTCGGGCTGGCATCGCAGGATCCGGTTTCGGGACGCTACGAGCGCGGCGGCTTCGCGTTGCAGGATGGGACTAGCGCGGCTGGCGCGCGTCGATGGCGTGAAGCTCGCGCGTATCGCGCTGGCCGAATTGCGCGACCGGATGGACGTGACGGTGGGCATCGCCGTGTGGGGCAATCAGTGGCCGACGGTCGTGCACTGGATGTGGAGTCGAGCTATCCGGCAAAGGCATCGCTCAAGCTCGGCGATGTCATGCCGCTGTTGTCATCCGCGACCGGGTTGCTGTTCGCCGCGTATCTGCCGCGCAACAAGACGCGGGAGATGCTCGAGCACGAACTCGCGGCAACGCGCGCAAATCGCTCGCGGATGTCGAGCCGCTGTTCGCCGAGGTGCGCGAACACGGCGCGGCGCGCGTCAAAGGCATGTTGCTGCCGACGATCCACGCGTTCTGCACGCCGGTGTTCGATTCGACCGGCGATCTCGCGCTCGGGCTGATCGCGCTCGGTCACGAAGGTGCGTTCGACACGCACTGGGGACACGCACTGGGGACACGCACTGGGGCGGCAGGATCGATTACGCGAATGCGCGCACGGCTTGTCATACGAACTGGGGTATAAAGCGGGCGAACGCTGATACGTGACAGTCTGCGCCGAACGAGAAACATCGTTTCTGCGGCGCGTGGGTGTCTTAAACTTCTCGCTCTGCTTTCTTGCCGCTATAACGCCCCGCTTGTCCTTCCGATGCACCTGTTTCCGTTTCATCGCCCCCGTTCCGCCGACGCCGAGCCGCCGGACGCCAACCGCGAACGTTCCGCGTCGCCGCGACGCTGGGGACGATGGGTGCTCGCCGTGATTATCGTCGCCGTGCTGCACTGGAGCGCGATGCGCTGGATCGATCGCGTGCGGCAGCCGTCGAACGCGCCACCAACGGAACCGCCGCCGGTGCAGATCGATCTGCTGACGCCGAAGCCCGTTGCACCGCCCGTGCCGACGCCCTCGCCGCCCAAGTCCGCTGCGCTGAAACCCGCAGCACCCAAACCGGCGCCGCAGCCTGCTCCGATCGGCGC
>JAQFVJ010000012.1 GCA_029439525.1 Caballeronia sp. BR6202001591004 | reverse complement strand
GGCCGGTAAGAAGTGGAAAAGCACTCAATCGCGCGACGATGTTGTTCGAGGAAAAGAAAAAAGGCAAATACAAATGCGATGCATGGCCGGTCTGTTCTTGATGTTTGTACGACGCCTGAGAAACATCACACGATATCAGAGCAGCGCCGGCCATCCGGCTACCCCTCATGTCTCGCGCTGCACGCGGTAATCGACAAAACATCGTCCTCGTTGACTGCGCGCGACGGAACACCCAATGCTGCGCTTCCCCACAAGCTTCCATACCAATGAGACAAGGAGCGCGGCACGCAAAGTGACTTAAAAACTGCTCGCGTTTTATCCGCTTACTGACAATCTCCCCAGTGCTTGTTTCGACCCAGTGCAACTGGAAAACTTGTTTCGCGATGTCAACACCAACGACGGTACGGTCCATAGCAGTTCTCCGGAAGGGGGATTTCCGTATGCTGCTCCTTTTGCGGGCGGCAGGTGAGGACGTCCATACCATTCCCCCGGCAATGAGGGCGAGCGCGCAATCCATTTTCGCGACTTCGCCACCTACACCGCCTCACGAAGAATCTCGTTCTCCATGGTTTTCTTTCCCAGCAAGCGCTGCAGTTCCCTGACTTGCTTCAGTGCGTCGCTCAACTCGGAAGCCGGCACAACTTCCTCGCCGGCGCTGACTGCTGACAGACTGCCGTCCTGATACAGCTTGCGCTAGTGCAACTGGTTCGGATTGACCCCTGCTGGCGTGCAACCATCGAGACTGACTTGCCCGCCTCGAAACTCTCTCGCACCATCGCCAGCTTTTCATCGGCTGACCATCGCCGCCGGCGCTCCGGCCACGTCAACATATTTCCACCACTTCTGGCTTGTTGGTAGTAGAAAACACAGTCTTAGCCTACCCTCTATTTTAAGGGGGAGACTGTGTCCGGTGATTCAGGGGACCGCTCCATTTCCGAGACAGACTTGAACGCACAGAGAGATGAACAAGCGGGAAGTCCTGCGTGCAAACCAAAGTCGAAACGCGGCTAAAGAAGACTGCGCTTTTGTAGTCTCTACCGACGACGGCACCGACAGAACAGACCATGATTGGAGGCTAGGCAACACTTCAGCGTACAAGCGATCCAAACGTATCCAGCAGACGGTTAATCCGAGCTTCTGATGTTACCCATTGTGGAAATCCGAAAGAGTTTCGTCGATAGCGGCCCCTGTCCAGCGTAGATAACGAAGCCATTCGCTTTGAGGGCGTTGTGCATTTGGTTGTATGCGATTTGACTTGGTACATAGTAGGCTCGCAACATCACAGACGACTCTTCCGGCGGAACCACGATGCGAATGCCAATGCCGCCGAACCCTAAACGGACTTGGTCTGCTAACGCCTTGTATCGTTCGTGACGTCGCGTCCAGCCGCCCTTCTCTTCTAACTCCCGAAGCGCCTCGACCAGAGCGTAATACGCTTGCACAAGAGGTGTGAAGGCGTGTTACGCTGACCTTGTAAGCGCGCTAGTCGCTTTAGGCTTAGGTAAAATGTTCGGTCACTACCTTCTTCAATAGCGCTCCGCCGGACAATAACGAAGGACAGTCCCGGCACTCCGTGAAGGCACTTATTTGCAGTTGCGGCCACTGCATCAAGACATGATGCGCCAAACCGAATATCTTCGGCCCCGAAACTGCTCATCGCGTCGACTATCAGCCGCTTTCCCAGCCTGTCACATATGCCTGTCACATATATCGGCTACCGCTTTGATATCGTTCAACCGTCCAGTCGGTGTCTCGTGGTGAATTACAGCAACGTGAGTTATGGAATTAGCTTTTTCCAGCACTTGCCTCAATCGCTGCAAGTCGGGTGCGACTATCCACTCGTGGCTAAGACGGACGCATTCTATACGATATACTGCGCCGCAATCTCAGAGATGCGCGCACCATAGACTCCGTTTTCGATGACAAGAATCTTGCCGCCCTCGGGGACCAAAGCGGTCACCATACTTTCAACGGCAGCGGTACCTGAGCCGGCAACCAAGCCCGCCTGCCACTCATCTTGGTCAATACCGTAGACTTCCCGCAATCGGGCGCTCGCTTCGTCTTGTAGGTCAAAAAACTCGCTCTCTCGATGGCACAAGTCTGCTTGAAGGAGGGAACTTCGGACTCGCTCGGAAAGTGTTACTGGTCCGAGAATTAAGTAACAACATTGACTGTCTCCACCATCGGCGTCGCGGCAAAGACGCCAGTCTTTCGTCGGTTTCGTTTACGACCTTGTGCGCCTAAGCGATAGTCACCACACTCGGTTCGAACTCGAAAGTTATCTATTGGATGAATTGGGCGAGCCTTCAAGAGCCCCAATTTCTCCGGCTCATACATTGTGAGACCTGGCGTTGCTGCATTTACGCAGTCGCTCATTTCCGAAAACGAGAGCTTGTAGTGATAGCCGGACTTCGCAACGATGACATCGTAATCGGCAGAATTCTTCAAGCCAAGGTCAAGAAAACAGCCTGGGTCTTGCGACATCAGAGCGTCTCTTGTAATAATGACGGTGAAGCGACTTTCTTGCATAACCGCATGTGGCCCAATCCGTATGTCGGCACCCCCGAGGAAGGAACCGTTTTTTTCCGAGCCGTACGGCCCCGTCCCGTGATGTACACCGATTCAACGGACTTTGAGTAGCAACCGCCAATCTCAAGGCTTACCTCTGCACCCTCACCGGCTTGTTCACACGCTTCAACTGCAGCAGGGTTGGTCACCGCACATAGCACGCGCCGATGCGAGTCGAATCGGCAATGACCTCGCCAAGAATGTACGCGCTATCGCCTGGAGTTCCACCAATCACCCGGTCGCCGAAGTCACCGAATGTCACTGGCCTCGGATTTCCGATAGCATCTCTCAGCTAGGACCTCCCGCACGGTCGGCAAGTTATGCACGAAATCGTCGCGATGGCTCCCAAACAAGGCCGCTAGGTCGGTCGCGAGCGCACCTATCTCTGCCTCAGCTCCTCTTCGACCGTAGACAATGACCTTTTGTCCCATGTTTTCCGCGTCGATGAACGCTGGACATTGAATATGGAGGCGTCGAGCAGGTTGCTATCTCTCTCGAGACGCTCCGCCGCCAGGCGATGTATTTCGGCCAGAAAACCACTCGAAGTCTCATCATTGCCACGAGTAAGCATGGGAACGCCAACGACGACATCCGTGGGTCGCTCGCCAGTAGCGCAAATTTCGAGCAGCATGCGCATCGCGCGCTCCCCAGTCGCGGCCGGGTCGGGGTGCGGATTCGTCTTGTAGCTCGTCGCGAAAGTCAAGTTCTGCAGAAGCTTGGTGGTCATGTGACCGTGAAGGTCGAACCCGGCGACGATATTCACCTCCGGGCCAACGATGTCGCGAAGACGGAGCACCACCTCTTCCTCCGAGTTATCGTGGCTCGCGGTCTGCATGCACCCGTGAAGGTCTAGCACGATGGCATCGAAATGGCCGTTGCTCGCCGCATTCGTAATCGGCGCCAGGATAGCCTCGAAAGCCTGGTTCGATACTCGCCCACCTGGGCTAGTTCGTCGGGCGGCCACTGTGGAAACAAGCTTGCATCGTGCTGCTTCGGCGGTTCGAATCATCCCGCCGAGGGAGTCGGCCGAACGATTGCGGTCAATCATTTCTTGCCCGACTTCAATCTGAAAGGCACTTAACTCGGTCGGGACAGAGTTAAGACCGTTTGTTTCTTGAAATATCTGTGCGACAAGAATCATAGGGGCATTCATCAAAAATTCCTCTGTGACTCGCCGATTTAACGAAACCGTTCTCAAGCTCAGCGTGTCGCCATCAAAGCGATGCTCTCTCCTGCCTCGCAACGCCAATGCAACGCATGCAACCAGACGACCGAAATGGCCGAGATGACACTGTAGAAGACGGCCATCGGCCACCACTGCCCGATGTAGCGTTGCGCGAGCAAACGTTCCAACGAGTGGCGTCAGTCCTCCAAAGGTAGCGCCGCCGGGCTGATATGCAAGCGAAATCCCGACATATCGAAAACGCGCCGGGAAGACCCTCGCGGTATATCCGGCAATGACAGCGTAGAACGCGCACAAGCCCACCATCGCCATGCCGATGCCCCAAGACCATCAAACTGAAAATCTTGGTGCCGACAAGCAGGGACATCGGATACGGCAGCAACACAGAAATGGCGGCAGAAATTACCAAGAATCGGTACGGTGAAATCTTGCTGGCAATCCAAGCACCAATCGGCTGCGTGAGGAACTGAACGACTGCGACATAGAAGATGCACTCCAAAACCAGCGCCTTGTTCATACTTAGGTATTGCACCGCATACATAATCATGAAGGTGTTGGTGAAATAACCTCCGGAAATGCCACGCGCGTTTGCTGCAAGTACCAAGAGAATCAACGGCCAAGCTTGGGTCCAAGCTTCAAAAACCGGACGGTCCGATAGTTGCTTTTTGTCCTTCAGTCCTTCAAATTCGGGAGACTCGTTCACACCGGTCCGGATGAAGATTCCGATAACGAGCATGACAATGCTCGCCAAGAAAGGCAGACACCAACCTCACGAGAGAAAGGCCTCGTTATCCATCGCGCGGACTAACCGGAATGAGAGGATGGAGAGAATGAGACCTGCCGAACTTCCCAGTTGCGCGAAAGACGCGAAAAAGTTCTGCCTATCGCTCGGAGCGTGCTCGCTGGCCATCAATACAGCCCGCCCCCCATTCACCACCAACTGCGAGCCTTTGCAGGAGGCGAAGGAAAACGAGCAATATGGGCGCAGCCAAACCGATAGACTCGTAAGTCGGCAACAATCCAACACAAATGGTCGAGACACCCATCAGCGACAGAGTAATGACGAGCGACTTCTTTCGACCAAGTCTGTCGCCCATCCGACCGAAAACGATGCCACCCAGTGGACGTGCGAAAAATCCGACTGCGAACGTCCAGAACGCCGCGAGCGTTTGTTCGAACGGAGTTCTGCCAGAAAAGAGAGTTGCCCGAGAACCAACGCAGCAGCGGTCCCGTAAATGTAAAAATCGTACCACTCGACCATCGTGCCAACGAACGCGGCAATCGAAGCCTTAACAGGTTGCTTTTGCGTAGCCATAGAAACATCCACTATTAGTTCAAACGAGCGCTGGCCAACTCAGAGTCGCCGTCTTTCGAAACTACAGGAGCTATGCTCCCTTCGCTTCATCGGTTGCGAAGCGCCACCTGGTGCCCCTGCAAATCGGAGCGGATACCGACCCGCACGACACACATTGTGTTCGTCGAAGGTCCGGGCAGTCCTTCGGACTGCGCGAATTGCGCATCCGACGTCACCTGTTGAGCGAACGAAATCCTTCGAATGGCTTCCAGAAATATCAAAAGTAGCGTTTTCACCTTAGTTATACTTATGAGTTGCTGTTTTAGTCTGCCAGCTTGATGCTTGTGCACAAGCTGCCGTTGTCGTTCTAGGCATCCAAAAGCGATGCGCGTAAGCAGTCGCTTCCTTCTCAATAGGTTCTATGCTCGACTACCGTGAACGCAACGTCAACTAAAACATAACTGTGGACATGATTTAATCCAGTTTGCAGAGGATTAAGGAGGGGTTAAACTGTACTAAGAATTCACAATATGCGTTACAGTTTTGTTGCCAACCGGGCGGATGCTAAAATGTCTACCAGCTGAAAAACTTTGATGGTCTCTGATTCTTCACTTGAGGGCGGCCGTCGCACGGAATTCTCGGAGAACCGTAATATGCCCGGTCAAGCGATTGTCACGCGTCGACGCAAGGCTGCCGCTCCGGCAGTCAAGACGCCTACGAAGAGCGCAGATTTGTACGACGAGGCGCAGCCGCTTGATATTGGAAACCGGCTCAAGGAATTGCGAATCGCGCACAAGCTGAGCATCCGCGGGCTGGCGGAAGCCGCAGGCCTGACGCACAGCACCATTGCGCAAATCGAAGCAAATAAGGTAAGTCCTTCGGTCAGCTCGATGAAGCGAATCCTGAGCGTCCTGAACGTGCCGCTCAGCGAGTTCTTCGCAAAAGCTGAGAGCAAGAGCGAAGAGCCGATTTTTTTCTCTGCCAAAGAACTCGTGGAGTTGGCGGACGGAAAAAAGCTCTCGTATCGGCAGGTAGGCAGCAATCTCAAGGGTAAGGCCATCATGGTGCTTCATGAACGCTACGCGCCCGGCGCCGATACTGGCGAAACCTATTCGCATGAAGCCGAGGAATGCGGCGTGGTTGTGATTGGAAAACTGATAATTGTTGTCGGTAACCGTGAGCGGTGCCTTAAAAAAGGTGAGGCTTACTACTTCGACAGCCGACAGCCTCATCGCATGTACAACCCGTTTGATGAAGAGTGCGAGGTCATTTCCGCAGTCTCGCCCCCGACGTTCTAGCAGCGAGGGCTCACCGAGCCCTCGTATATATGGGACTCAGCGCCCTGCTAACGTGTGCATCAGTGCGAGGGGCGAACCGCGACCTGTCGATTGCTTGATGACGAACCTGCTGCACCGGGGATAGCGGCGTTGTCCAGCGTACTGCCAACCATATCCCCGGCGATCTGCTGGTAGATGGCCGTAGATACAAGTGCGTTTTGAGAGCGCATAGTCGCCCATCAAGCCCACCGTATGCCACTTCGGGTCTCGAGAGCCGGCTGCATTCGTCGTGTGACCCTTGGTAAAGATGTACATCGCGACAGCGGAAACCGCAGGTGTGAATTGATACCGCCCGTTGACCTCGAAGTTGTCGAACGAGAGACTGTTCAACGAACCTGTAGCGGGAGCAATCGGCCCGGCAAGAACTCAGTGCTTAGGGGCGAATCGACGCGAGTATGGGTCCAGACAAAGCCTGCGCGAGCTGATTCGAAAGTGTAGAGATACCTGCACCATACACTGTCTGCTTCGAAGCAACGAAGTTCGTATCGTTGGTCAAGGGCCCTGCGGCTTGGCCGCCTGAGCTGCTGATTTTCATATATGACGCTGCGGCAGCCAAACCGCCAAACGTATAGCTGGCTCCCAAACTAAACGAACGATTGTCAGCAAAGTTCGTTGAGTTACTGAAGCCGTAGAGTCCGCCGAACTTGAAGCCACCGAAATTTGCGCTACTGAACTTGAATGTGCCTAAACGAATTATCGGTGTTGTCGTTGTCGAACGGGTGGGCAAAGAGGTAGCCTGTCCATCCACCTTTGGCGGTCAACGGCGCGAGGTAAGTCGACGACCGAATCATATTGTCGACCGAGGGTGACTACGCCAATGGCGTTGGTCGCGGCCCCGACGAAAGTCTGTCGCCCAAACTCACGGCCTCCCTGGCTTAATAATCCGGTGTTTAATGTTTACATCGAAGCCATTTTCAAGCGTGAAGATTGCCTTTACGCTACCTCCGAGGTCCTCTTGTCCTTTCAGCCCCCACCTACTCCCGGCCACATATCCACTCGACATCTGATACGCATGGTGGCCGCCAGAGTTGTTCGTGAAGGTAAGCCCTTCGTCGATTATGCCGTATAGCGTCACGCTACTCTGAGCGTGAGCCGCGATGCTTGCTGCGCTAAGCGCCGAAAGAAGCCCCAACTTTTTCATCTCCATATGTATTCCTAATTTTGGTTAGTTTTCTTGCAACGGCAGTTCGAAGCGAACTTCGCGACCGAACGGAAGTATCTGCGACCATGAGAGGTTCTCGTATACAGAAAAGTCTTAGGGACAGTGAAGTGGACGAACGAACTGCAGCGCCAAGGCGTCTTACCGGCACTCAAAAAATTACAACCCTATGTTTTATTTAGTTTTTTTCAGGACGTTGGTAGTGAAGCCGGCGGGGCCGGGTCCCCGTGACTACGCCGCACAGCACAGCTTTGCGCTTCCGGCTACTTCCGTTTCCGTTCACCATGTGCTTTTCTGATAGAGCGGATGCGGATGTGGTTTGGAACAGAGATGAGTCGTCTCGTCTCGTGACCTCATATGTACGGGCAGAAACGGAAACGGGACGAGCTATGATTGCCCGTCCCGTTCGCCCGCAATCACACGGTGTTATTGTTATTCGTTGTCTTGAATCGCCTTTGCAACGGCAACGCGTTCTTTCTTTTGTTCCTCGCTCGTCAACTGACGAAGGAGGTCAACGACAATCTCCTGCAGATTCCCGGTGAACTTGAAGGGTGTCGTGTAAGTATCGTCGACCGTTGTGCCTGCGTCGAGACCGATGTTCATCGCCTCCGACGTCGAGTACAAGAACGGCACGGTGCGGCCAATCCGCCCGGAGCCGACCGCTTTACCGTCCACGAACAATGTCGCCGTCCCGCCAGTCCCCGGCTTATTCTCATCGACTAGGAACTCCACCCCAAGCTTGCACGGACCTCGGACCTGTAGCGGTTCCGACTGGACCGTGAAGCGCTCGAGGCCGACGAAATTCTGTACGTAGAAAAGCCGGTCATCACGCACGTAAAGAGCGTAGCCCCCAAACCAGCCGCCTTGGGTAACCAAAATGCCCTCGCACCCTTCTTCAGGGATAACAATGTTAACAGTGGTTCGATGCGAACGTCCTTTCAAGTTTGGAGCGCCGCCCTCCGGGAATGCCACGCACACCACCGTAGAAAGTGAAGGTGTTCGAAGTCTTAAGCGGGTCTGGACGACCGCTGTCACGCATGCGCTCTCCCAGACGGTCGTCCAAAGGCAAAACGTTATATTTTCCTGCCTCTGACCACCAGAGCTCAACCAATTGTTGCAGCTTTTCGGGATTTGCTTCGGCTAGGTTGCGAGCTTGGGAGAAGTCCTGCTCCACGTGATAGAGCTCCCAGACATCCTTATCAAAAGGAGCGCGCGGCGCATAGCCATATTGCCACTGCAACCGTCCGAGATGACGCGCACCGGCCACCCAACCGTCGTTGTATAGCGCGGTGACCCATCATCTCAAAATACTGCTTGCGCCACTTCGAGGGAATCTCTGCGTCCGAGAATGAATAGGCAATTGACACGCCCTCCATTGGTTTTTGCAGGACGCCATTAACGCTTTTCGGTTGGCGCACCTTCGTCAATTCGAGGATAGTCGGAACAATATCGATACAGTGGTGAAACTGATTGCGCAACTCGTCGCGCGCTTCGATGCCATTAGGCCAAGATACGACTAGGCCATTTCGCGTACCTTCAAAGTGCGACGCGACTTGCTTGAGCCATTGCATCGGAGACGACCCAGCCCAGGCCCACCCGGCTGGATAGTTGTTATTGGCTTTGGGGCCACCAACGGTATCGATACGCTTAATCTGCGACTCCACTGGTTCCACGTAGCCGTTGGTACTGGCGGATTTAATGACCTGTCCATGGAGCGTACCTTCACCGGCTGGGCCGTTGTCGCCGGCCACGAATACGACGAGCGGGTCGTCGAGTATTCCCATACGTTCAAGTTCGTCGATGAACTGACCGAACTGATAATCACAGTGCGACAGTGCTGCGACTTGCGCTTCTTGAAGGCGGCAACCAAGACGCCGCTCGTCCTCTGGCATCTCGTTCCATGCCCGAATCTCGGCGGGCCGAAGCGTCAATTCTGCGTTCGAGGGGACAACCCCGATTTCCTTCTGCCGATTGAAGGTGATTTTGCGTTGCTCGTCCCAACCGTGGTCAAACTTTCCGCGATACTTCTCCAACTACTATTTTGGCGCATGGTGAGGAGCGTGCGAAGTCCCCGGTGCCCAATACAGAAAGAACGGACGTCCCGATGCGGCGCTCTGCTGCGTACGAACCCAATGAATCGCGTGCTCGGCCAAGTCTTCGTCAAGGTGATAACCCTGCTCCGGTGTGCGCGGTGCGTCGACGTGCTTTGTGTTTTCAATCAGCGCCGGATTGAATTGACTCGTGTCCGACCCGTGAAATCCATAGAAGTATTCGAATCCAAGCCCCGTTGGCCAGTGGTCAAACGGACCCATCGGCCCACACTCCCACTGCGGAGTATTGTGCCATTTCCCGAGCGCCGCAGTCGAATAGCCATGCTGTCGAAGTACCTCTGCTACACACGCAGTACTTCTTCGGCCACATTGCCGTGTAGCCGGGAAACCCCAGTGGTCCAATCGGTGATGACGCCGGTAGCCGCGGAGTGGTGATTTCGACCAGTCAACAAGGCCGCTCGCGTCGGCGAACACATCGCCGTTGTGTGCATCCTTGTTGTATCGCAAGCCTCGCCGAGCGAGGCGGTCGGGCGTCGGCATCGCGACAGGCCCGCCGAAGGTGCTCGGATGACCGAAACCGACGTCGTCGAGAAGCACCAACACGACGTTGGGAGCGCCTTTAGGTGGTCTCTGGATTTGCGGATGGTCCGGTACCGACTCGTCGACCGTTCGCCCGATGTAACCTTTGAATGGCGCTTCGGGAAATGGCAGAACGCTCCCGTCGGCTTCGATGTCTGCGGAAGGTTGATTTTCGTCTCTGGTTTCTTCAGTCATGGTTGGACATCTTTTCGGGAAGGATTAGCTGGGACCACCGAGCGACTGGCGCATCTGAAACCGATGTGACAGGCTCCGGTGTCGACCATCTGAGGTTGTCGGGCAGAAGGACGATAACGGTCGCAGTACGATGGAGCGCACAAGAACGAGCCGCCTTTGAGAACTTTTCGAGGTATTCTTACTGCTGGTTGCGTGGGGTCGAAGCTGTCGCACTCAGCCGCGCCACGGGGATTCGAAATCGTGCAACACGATTTCGACCTGGCACGAGGCTGGTCGACATACCAATCCGTCGTCCACTCCCAGACGTTGCCGGCCACATCGTGCAGCCCATAGCCGTTTGCAGGAAAGACGCCCACGGCGAAGTGCGCTCAAAGCCGTCCTCCACAGTGTTTTGCCACGGAAACTCCCCCTGCCAGGTGTTGGCCATCGCTCGCCCATTGGGAGCGAACTCATCGCCCCAGGCGTAAGTCGCTTGCTCGAGCCCGCCGCGCGCGGCGAACCCCCATTCGGCTTCAGTCGGCAAATCCTTTCCCGCCCACTTGGCATAGGCGAGAGCGTCTTCATAGGCGACATGTACGACGGGGTGCTTCTCTAGTCCCGTCAAGTCCGAATCTTTTCCGTAAGGATGGCGCCAGCAAGCACCCGCCTTGTACGCCCACCATTGGTAAGGATTGTCGCGAGAGACCGGAAATTCCGGCTGCACAAAGGCCAACGAACCAGGGACCAACAACGCAGGGGCGGCATCTGGATAGAACGCGGGGTCGAGAGGTCGCTCCGCGACAGACAGTCAGATAGCCGGACGCTTGCACGAACACTTCGAATTGAGCGTTCGTGACAGGGAACCGGTAAAGCCCAAAACCTTCAATGGACACCATACGAGTGGGGCTTTCCTCCGGGTGGTGGGCTTCGCTCCCCATTCGGAATTTCCCTCCTGGAATCCAGACTATCTCGCTTGTCCGAATTTCATCCGCTGGTGCTGACATTTCGTTCACGACAAATCCTTTAACGTCTCGTCCGGCAACGCGCCCCTCACGTCGGGCGATGCTCGCTGCTATGCGCCCCATTTCGCGTCAAATTCACTCAATCGACAGCCCGCGATTGCAGCATCGTGAAACGAGAAAAGGCCGAATGTCCGATATCTTCGGCTTCGGATGTTTTTATGTCCTCATGGACATAATTTAATCACAATCAATCGGCTGAGTCAATCGACAGTTTCGTCACCTGTTCAAACCGAAAGCGGAAAAAGAAGCTCGGCTGGTTGGTGTCAACGAACACGCATCCGCACACTCCTGCTTAGACCTTAAAGGGACCGGGAACGTACTCGCGAACACCCCATTTGGGGTCTTGATTGAACTGCCACACTGGGGAACCGCCCTTCACAATAATTTCTGGCTGATCCGCAGGTGCCCCCTTAAATCCACCCATCATCGCTTGGAGCGAAAGCTGAGATTTGCGCACTTGCCACGCCTGCAATTGCAGGCCGGCGCCTTTAGCGAGTATCGGTTTCAGGTTGTCCCATTTCAACGGACTATTGACGATTCTAAGCGAGGCGAAGAACTCCGAGGTCTTCACAATCGCCAAGGCATCCGGTTCGAGCACTATCGGTGCATTACGCGTGTTGCTGTTCTACATAGAAGGACTGCTTCGCGACTGGGTCGGGCAGCCTCCACTTCTCATTTGCTGCAGCCAGCGCCTGCGTCTGATTAGCGGCCACCTAGTCTTGGGCCTCCCAGCGTGCTTCGACGAACGCGCGAACCACATCGGGATGCTGCTTGAGAAACGCAGTCCTTGCGCAACTCTATACAGGCGGTCGAATACCCCTCGGGCGCTCCCAGGCTTTCTGAACCTCGGGGAGGCGTACGCCGGGCGTCTTGTGTCCCTTACCGGTCATCCCGTCAGCGTCCACGAGCAGCTCTGCCGTTCCCAACTGTGGGCCCAGGTATCGCATTGGAACCCAGACCGCAGCTGCAGCAATCCCTGCGGGCATCTTGATGGCATCCGCAGCAGACATATTGACGATTTTGACGCCCGCGTCTTGCAACGTCTTTCCTAAAGATGCCGCGATAATTGATGCCAGGGTGTAGTGAGCACTCGTTCCAACGGGAAAGCCCACAGTCTTGCCGACGAGCTTGCTGACCTCGTTCACCTAATAGCCGGGCTTGACCATGATTGGATTCGATAAGTGGCTGGTGTGAGTGCCAATAATCGCAAATTCGACCCCGTTTTTGATGCGTGAAGTAGCGGCAGCGGGAGCCACGTCAAGGTCGATGTCTAATCGCCCCGAGACCATTGCTTCAGTAGCTGGCGGGCCCGCAAAAAACTGTTGCCAAGTCACTTCCACGGTATAGCCGTACTTCGACACGGTCTTCTTAACCAACTTTTGTTGCTGCATCGCAAGCGTTATGGGCGCAGCACCCGTCAACGGATTCCAACCAACCGCGACAGTGAGCTTCTTATCCTGCGCGAAGGACAGACGCGAGAGCACGGTGGCACAGCTCGCACTTAGAACAAACGTACGACGCTTCATATCAGTTCCCCCTTGCCTGCGTATTTTCGCTATGTAGCAATGTCCAGATTTCATCGGCCAACCGGTGAAATTCAGTTGACATACGCATCACTGCAGTCCGCGGCCGCTCGAAAGGGACGCTCAACTGCTTTAGATCTTGCTGGAACGGGACTCGTCGGACCAAATGCATAGCAACTCATCATCTTGCAGTCATCGCGTCAAGTGTCGCGGGCGGTTCCCATCAACATGACCGCCGGGTCATTAGCGAAGGTTCTAGCGAGAGCGCAGCATTGCCGCATACCACCCGAAAGCTCGTGCGGATACTTGTTCTCGAACCCATGAAATCCGACAAGCTTAATAAAGTGCCGCGCGATTTCGCGGGCGTGTCTCCCTTTTGAAAACGACACCGCGGTCCAGACCTGGTCCGCTGATTTTGCAGTTCGACACGAGAATCTCGCCTGAGTCTGAACGCTCAAAGCCAGCAACCAAATTGAGCAGTGTCGATTTTCCGCACCCGCTCCGTCCCACCACGGTGATAAATTCGCCGGACGCGATGTCCAAGTTAATTCGGTCTAGCGCATGTACCGGACCGCTGGGTGGCAGATAAGTATTGTTGACTCCCTTAAATGAAACCATCGAGTCGGCAATCATAGTTTCTCTTTCTTTCGCCATGGCAAGAGCGTGTTCTCAAGACGCCGAGTCAGGAAGTACATTGCAAAACCGATAACACCAATCGTCAGCACGCCCACGGCAATTGCGTCGGTCCGAAGCAGCTCACGATAAAAAGCAATCATGTAGCCCAGCCCACTGGTCGCGGCAACGAGCTCAGCGGGTACGATACTCATCCACGACGCACCGATGCCGATTCGAAATCCCGTGAATATATGCGGCAACGTACTTGGTAGAATGACTTTCCAAAGCATGCGTCCCGGATTAGCGCCGAGGGTCTGCGCCGCTCGCACGTGCAACTTGTCAATCGCATGCGCTCCGGCAATCATATTGATGAGCAATCGGAAGAATGCGGCGATGAAGGTGATGAAGACGACAGACATCGCGCCAATGCCGAACCAAAGAATAGAAAGTGGAACCCAGGCGAGCGGCGGAATCGAACGGAGCACGGTCAAAACCGAATCAAGAAGAGTCTCGACAGGGCGAAACAGTCCAATGAGAAGCCCCAGGGGCACCGCCGTGAGGAGTGCGGCCAAGTTCGCCCAGAAAATCGGCTCAAGGCTTGCGATAGTGTTTTTCGCAAGTTCCCCATTCGCCACCAATTGCGTGAAGGTCCTCCACACCCGTATCGGCAACGGAAGTAGCGACGACGGCAATGCCTTCGCGACCTCGGTTACATAGTACCACACGAGGAGGAGAACGACCGGCACGACAGCTCGCAGGAGGACAGATTTTACGAACGCGCCAAGTCCATTTCTTGCCTTGCGTTGCCGCTGCGGCACCTTCCTCGGTGCGATGGATGCAGTCGGGTTGCGAGCTTGATTATCCAGAGGCAACATGGCGTCCTCCTCTGCTATGCCGAGTGGCAGAAGTCGCGACAAGGTTGACCGCCTGATTGTCGTCCGTCAGCACAACTCCGTATGTGCTCAGGGCCGAAGCTGGGCTTACTACACCGTTCCAAACGTCAAGCAGCACCTCATCGGCCGGACGCTCCAGTAGATTACCAAATCCACCTCCGCCAGGCGAACTAATGAGTAACTTCAAAGGGCCATGTGAAACGACGCCATACTTCGGTGCGCTGAGGTAATCCTCGCCGCGCTTTGCGATGAGCACCTTCCCCGCGACGCCATCGCTGCCCCCTCCACTCCGAGACCAGTCTCTCGGTCCGCGCCTTCACCACGAAACGACCACTCAGCGGAGCTGTTCACCTCGACTTCGTAGTCGACTCCGGTTCCGCCGCGGCGCTCGCCAGCTCCTGCCCCGTCACATCGAAATTCTTGCCGCAGAACACGAACCGGATAGAGTTGTTCGTAGGTCTCGGCATTCGGCAACCGCAAGCCGCCAAGCTTGCACATCGGGCCAATCTGATTGAAACCATCTCGAGCACTGACAGCTCCGCCACCGGACGCGCCGCCCCAGTGATACATCACCCACGTTGCGCCATTCTTGTCGACACGGATGAGATTGGGAAAGAATTCTTCCCCCCAGCCCGCAATTCTCTGCTCTGAAACTTGCTGACCGAGGGCCCACCAGCACGCGTGCATAATTTCGTGCGCCGGGAAGACGGTGCACCATAGTCAGTGGCGCTGGCGACTTGGCGTTCACAATCGTGCCGGCAGGGGCAATGATTTTGAGACGGCGGAACGTGCCTTCATTGCGAGGCAAATCCTTGTCAAAGAATGCTGCAAACGACGCGTAGACAGCCGAATGAGTATTCGCGAGCGACGAGTTTTTGAAACCCTTCATCTGCGGCGATGTCCCCCTGAAATCAATAACCGCTTCGCCGTCATATATAGTGATTGCGACTTCAATCTTCGCGTCGATTGGCTCGAAGCAATCATGGTCGATATGCTCACCGGCTCGAAAGACTCCGTTCCCACGCCTTTTTAGCAGGGCAACCATTCTGCGTTCGCCATCCTCAAGCAGAGATTTGAAGTGCAGCTCCAAGTGGGACTCACCGAGCTCCTTTTCAAGCGCCTGCACGTGCATCGCTCCGATGCCAGTGGAACCAAACATCGCGTGCAAGTCGCCGATCCATCAAATCGGGACATCTTGTGTTCGCCAACAAGAGCTGCCAGAGGCCCTGACGAATCTCTCCTGCTTCGACAAGTTTGAGTGGCGGCAACCGAATACCCTCGTGAAAAATCTCGGGCGCCGCAGGGTTATAGGTCCCAGCGGCTCCGCCGCCACAATATCAGACTGGTGTGCACGATTGCAAGTGAACGCAACACATACGCCATCGCTGAAAATGGGGCGTGCAATCACCCAATCTGGAAGATGATTGCCACCGGCAAGGTAAGAGTCTCGTTCGAGAAGAATACGTCTCCTTCGGCAAGGTTGCCAGCGAACGTTTAAGCATAGCGCGGACTGCGAAACCACCGCCGCCGGTATGAATCGGAATGCCGTCAGCCTGAGAAACCAGCTCCCCGTCGCCAGTCGTCAAAAAGCACGAGAAATCGTGCGACTGATTGAACACCGGGCTGCGCGACGTGCGAACTATCACCCATCCCATCTGTCGTGTAATGTGGTCAAGCCGACTTTGAGTCAAGGCAAGACGAACAGGGTCTACTGACTGTTTGTGTGGAGTGTTCGTAGTTATGCGGCGCTCCTACTGTTCACTTCGATGACTAGATTGCCGGATGGGTCGACCGACGCTCTGTCGCGTCCACCAACCAATATGGTTGTGGTCTGCTCGTTCACGATTGCCGGTCCATCGAACCAATGGCCTGCATGAAGCGGCGCGCCATCGAGGATTGGGAGGTTCATCCAACCATGGGTGCTATCGACCCAGACTTTTCGGTACGCCGAAGGCTTAGCTTCTTGAGCGACGAGCTCGAAGCTTTCCTTGGCAACCGGCTCAAGTTTTCCTATGCCCGCCACACGCAACTTCACAACCTCTATAATTCCCTGCTCTTGGGTATGGTCGAACTGTCTATGATGCAGTTCTTCAAAGGTTGACCTCAGGTCAAAAAGCTGCTGGCTACTTTCAGAAAAACTGACAGTAATCTCTGACTGCTGCCCCTTGTAGCGGAGGTCTGCCGCAAAAAGCAGAGTGCAGCGGTCGCCCTCGACCCCCTCTTGAGCGAGAGTTGCGCGGGCCTGCCTCTCGAAGCCGCCCGACCTCGCTTGCGGGTGCATCTTCCATTCGTAAGAAGTAAATCACGGTAGTAATCGTGGCGAACATCGGAGTGCAACATGCCGAACGCGCAGAACGCTCCAGCCAACTTCGGAACATAGACGCGGTTGCAACCGAAGCGGGCCGCGACCGAGCTACCGTGCAACGCACCAGCACCGCCACCGGGAACAAGAGTGAATCTGCTGGGGGCAATTCCACGCTCGCTGCTCAGTCGCTGAACAGCCTAAAGAAGTTTTTGCTCCATCAACTGAATGACGCCAACCACTGCTTCTTCTATAGATACCCAACGGTGCGGCAATGTGTTTTTGCATCGCTTCGCGTGCCGCCTCTGCCGAAATCTTGATGGTTCCAGCTGCATAGCTTTCCGGCGCAAGACGACCTAAAACTAAATGCGCGTCTGTAACCGTCGGGCGTTCTCCGCCTCGTAGGTAGCATGCTGGTTCCGGCCGTGCACCCGCACCTTCTAGTCCATCCTGCCGCTTCCTGCCGCGTCGAGCACGGCTGTTGAGGTGCGCTCGTATTCACCAACGAGCGGCGCAATTTGGCTGGAAACCGAAAGCCAGTTGACGAAAGCCAGTTGAACCCCCGCCTTGCGCAAGGTCGCAGCAGCTTGGTTCTCACGAGTACCGTCGTTGGCATAGCTATTGTAGAACCCAACGGCGACAGCTTCCACACCCTCTCGTCTCAACGTCTCGACCGCCGAGTCGAGAACTGCTACGTTAAGCGACTGCGTCACGCTTCCATCCCTTTCCATACGCTCGGGCACCGGCAGCCTCAGATACCGCGGAATAAGAACAGGCGGAAAAGGCGCTCGATGGTCCCACGGATTCTCGCGATGTCCTCTCCGAATTTCAACATTGTCTCGAAAGCCAGCAGTTGTCAGAAGGCCAACCTTAGCGCCCTTTTTTTCGAGCAAGGTGTTGGTTGCGATGGTGCTTCCGTGAACGAAGATTTCACAAGCCTTTAAGAGCTCGGACACGCTCAACGCTTTTGTCTCTGCCGCCTTTGACACTACGCGAAGCACACCTTCCGCCTGGTTTTCAACAACGGTCGAGACTTTGTGGACGCTTAGCGAGCCCTCCGAAGAAGCGATTACGAGGTCGGTGAAGGTACCACCAACATCTACGCCAATCCTAACGACCTACCAATGTAGTTGTTCGAATCCTTGAGATATGCTGCTTCCGTTGCGGGGACCACTGTTGGGGTACCTCCTGACTCAGTACGAGTAGACCACTGTGCGTGCTACTGTTCAACCAAAACCACTCACCTGCCTGCGCTCGAAACAGCCTCAGAAATAGCCCGCGCTGTTTTCACAGTATTTATAACGAAATCTTTCATCTGATTGCTCCATATTCGATACTTAGAACCAACGAGATTGAGCGCCGCGAGCACTCGGCGACGCGCATCGCGCACCGGTGCACTAACGCCGATAACGTCTGGTCGCCAGATTCCGTCGCAACGAATAAGTTGAGCTTCCTCGTTGCCTGAATTTCGCGCTCTAGCCGCTCTAGCTTTTGTCGACTGGTTATCGTGCCTTCACTCAGCGAGGTAAGCTTCGCGGGCATGACCCTTCGGAGTTCGTCGGTACGCGAGAAATATGATGCCTGTGGAATTCCAATTGGCCGGTTGCCGAACACCGGTTTCGACGTGAACTCTCACCGGATTTGGCGAAATCACCGAATGGACGAAGAGCACATCGAACCCTGACAGACGTGCGAGGTGAGTGCTTTCGCCGGTGGCTCGCGTGAATTCCTCCATCAACGGATTTGCAGCTTCAATAAGAGTGAGCCCTCAGCCGCGGCTGCCCAACTCCCATAACTTCAGCCCGATGATGTACTACCCCCGCTCAAGTCAGTCCACGTAGCCTCGATTCGCCAACGTCGTGAGTACGCGGTGCGCGCCGGCCTTAGACATGCTCAGCGCCGTCGCTATTTCTGCCAGCGACATTTGCCGGTTCTCGCGGGCTAGAAGTTCGAGCACATCCAGTGCGTTGTTCACGCCAGACAGCGAACGGTTGGCACCGCTTTCCTGTTCCGCATTGGTAAATTTGCTTTCGCTCATGGAAACAGTGTTTGGATGCGGAAATTCCGTTGTCAAGGCGAACATAAGAAAGAGCATCCGGAGCAATCAAATTCCGCTGAAAGGAATTCAACTTGACGAAATGGACCACAAGTCCTTGTTGTATTGCGGTTCTTGCAGAGTTGCGACTGTCCGAGCATCGCGTGGTCAGTGTAAACACTGAGCGCTCCGAGGCTCTCAAAAGGCTTGACAGCGTGTCCCCTGGTGAAAAATGATGAATTCGACCGGACGTTAAACCGTCCTATCTGTGACGCTTCTCTATCGTTACTCATCCCTGGTTTGTACGGGAATTTTCATGCAGAAGAACAATCGTAGGAGTCTAGAAATGTCGACCGAATCACACTGCTACGCAGTCTGCCTCATCGCCGGGCTTCTCATGACGGCGACAGCCACCGCCGCGCTCGCGCGTGACCTTACGGTCGTCTCCTGGGGCGGAAACTTCTAACAAGCTCAAAACGCCATCGACATTGCACCGTTCCAAAAGCAACTTGGAAAACCTATCCTTCAAGAGAGTTGGGACGAAGGCATCGGGGTTCTTCAGGCAAAGGTCAAAGCAGGTGTGCCCAACTGGGATGTGGTCCTAGTGGAAGCGGAGGACCTAGAGCAAGGTTGCGCCGACGGCCTTTATGAGAAAATTGATTGGGCAAGCGTCGATGGCGAGCCTTCCTTCATTCCACAAGCAGCGAGCGAATGCGGAGTTGGAGCCATTGTTTGGTCCCACGGCATGGCCTACGACGCCAGCAAGCTAAAATCCGGCCCCACCTCATGGTCAGGCTTCTGGGACACGAAAAAATTCCCAGGAAAGCGCGGTCTGCGCAAGACCCCGAAGTATGCCCTGAAATTCGCCCTGCTGGCCGATGGAGTGAAGCCCGACAAACTCTACGCTACGCTGCGCACGAAAGAAGGCGTAGACCGCGCGTTCAAGAAGCTCGACGAACTGAAGCCGAACATCATCTGGTGGAGCACTGCAGCGAATGCTATTCAATTACTCGCCGCCGGACAAGTCGTGATGACCACAACAGCACCAAACGGCCGTATTGCAGGCATCAATCGCAGCGAGAAGACGCATTTCCAATTTGTCTGGCCGGGCAGCATCTACTCGGTGGACTCATGGGCCATTCTCAAGGGCGCGCCAAACAAGGACGACGGCATGAAATTCATCGCCTTCGCTAGCAACCGGAAACCAAGCGAAGCTTCCTAAGTACATCGCATACGGTCCGACCAACAAAGCGGCGCAACCCATGGTTGCAGCAACCTACCGAGATGACCTCCCAACCGCTCCGGCAAATGCAAGCATGATGATTCATCAAGACGCCTATTTTTGGACTGACAACATTGCCGTACTGACGCAGCGCTTCAATGCTGTCTCGCGCAATAAGGGAGCGTCTAGTCTCTTGCTTGCTATCTTAGCGCCGCATCGGCCCGGTGTTCGACGAGCGGTCGTCAGAGGGACACTCTCCGGCCAATCGCAGCGCCATAGCCAAGAAAAACTAGGAAACGCGTCGTTAAGCGTTAGATGGGTTTGGTTTGCAATCGCAGAATTCCCGTTGCCAACTGTGACTCGCCAGCAAAGTAGCTTTGCTTGAAGATGCAACTTTGAGTCAGTACCGCGTAAGAAAATGACTCCATCTTTGATTGACCAGGAACCAATCGAGGTTGCTGGACGATAACTCTGGAGACTCAGCATGGTCGGTCACTACAACTCGCGGCGAAGGACGATTTTGTCGTTGATAGGCGGAATCGCGACTGCCATTTCTCTGTCAACGCTCGTGGTCGCTTGCGGAGGGAGCGATGATAACGACCATAGCCAATGAGGGGCAACTGCCATCAACTATCCCGCCCCACCCCCTATTACGGTCCAAAATCAGACTCTCAGACAGACAGTTCACACGTCATACGGCGGTACCAATTGCGCGTGAAAATGTCGAATCTCTTCAACGCTTCCCTGGTCACCTTCTCCGCAGTACACATTGCTAAAAGTACGGTAAATGGGTCCATTGACGTCACGACTGACAAACCTGTAACATTCACCGGCGCAACAAGGTTGACTTGGCCCCGGGAACGGAAGCTTGGAGCGGCCCAGTCAGTATCACTTTCATGGCGGAAAGTAATCTTTCAGTGAGCACCTTCTTCATTCAGACCGCAACCCAAGTTGCATCAACACATCGGACCGGTTAGCTACTGGTGATCAAACTAGCGCGCTGTCTCTAGCCGCCGGGACAACCACGACCTCCTCTACTTCTGGCTGAGCGGAATTGACACCAAGACGTCGGAAAAGCCGAAGGTCGTTGTAGCCTTTGGCGATTCTATCACTGACGACTACCAGTCCCGTGGGAACAAATCATCGGTGGCCAAACTTCCTGGACGACCGCTTCAAAGCCGCAAGTAGCAGCGTTCCGGTCAGCAATTTGATGAGAGTGGGCCGAGCGGATTGAGCCGAGTCGTCAGACCGTACTTTGCCTTGCCTTCTCTAAGAAAAAAACCCGGACGTTTAGTCTGGGCGGCTTCTTCATGCCGTGCCTCGCCAAGGCCCGTTGCCGCTGCTTTAGGCTGCCTTTGCCTGTGCAGTGCGTTGAACTCCCATCTTGAGACCAGTGCAGTCGTACCAATCAATGTCATCGTTCCGAGGATGAGGATGAAGGCGGCGGCCGTGACAGCAGGCGTGATGTTTTCGCGCATGCTCGAGAACATCTGCAACGCAAGCGTCCACTGATTGGGGCCGGCTACAAACAGGGTAATCACTACCTCATCCAGTGACGTTGCGAACGCGAAGACTGCGCCCCACACAATCCCCGGCATTGCGAGCGGCAAAACCACCCGGAAGAAGATGCTCAGTGGCTTCGCTCCGAGACTGCTCGCTGCGCGCTCGAGCGACGGGTGAATTGCCGACAACGAGCCAAGGACGTTGACAAGGACGAATGGCAACGCGAGCACGGTATGCGCAATGATGACGCCCCAGTACGTGCTTGAGATGCCCATGCAGCCAAAGACAATCTGCGTTCCAACACCCAGCACAACTGCAGGCACCACCATTGGCAACAGAAAGACTGTCTTGATTGCACTCCCGAAGGGAAGGCGCTTACCCCGAAGGCCCATTACGGCCATCGTACCAAGCACGGTGGCGAGAATCGTTGAGCCGGTAGCGATTATCAAACTGTTGATAATCGAGTGGTGCCACGTGCCACTGTTGAAAAGCGTCTCAAACCACCGTATCGAGAACTGATGGATAGGGTAGGTCAGAAAGACGTTCGACGTGAACGCGAGAGGCAGGATTGCCCAAAGTGGTCCAATCAGGAATACCATGACGGCAATCGCGACGATTGCGGAGGATGTTTTACGAAGCATGTCAGTCACCCATCAACGCGTTGGACTTCGAAACTTGGGCATAAAACACGTAGAGCACGAGAGTCGCACACAGCAGAATCAAGCCCAATGCTGCGGCACGGCCCCAATCTGCCGTTCCAGTAGGGCAATCACCGAGCTAATCATCTGGTCACCTGCACCACCAACGAGCGTCGGCGTGAGTAGTAACCGATGGCGGACATGAAAACCAGCGGCGCCCCGGAAATGATGCCAGAACCGATAAGCGGCAGAAGCACCTTGACGAATGCAGTCAGGGGTTTCGCACCCAACGACGCCGCAGCGGGCATCAGGTTCTTTGGCACCGCCTGAATTGCGCTATAAACCGGTAGCACCATGAACGGCAGCAACACTTGGGACATCGCCAGCAGGACGCCCGTACGGTTGTAGATAAGCTGTATCGGATGCGTAATTGCGCCGATGGCAACCAACGCATCGTTGATGATGCCGTGGTCTTGCAAAATGACCACCCAAGCCGCAGAACGAACGGGCAACGACGTCCACAGTGGGATGAGAACCATTGTAAGCATCAGATGTCGACGCCAACCGGTTACCTTCGCTGCGATGAGCGCATAAGGAACACCGATTATTACGCACGCAATCGTCACTAGAAACGATACGAGGAACGTGTGACTGATGATGAGGCGGTTCGCGGACGTGCCCTCCGCCAGCGACTCTACATCGCCGTCTGCGTTTCGATGCAGGTCGAGGGCGGCCAAGAGATTGTTGTCCGTAAGGACATGCGCATCACGTTTGATGGTGTGCCAATAAGCGGCATCCGCCCATCGTTCATCGACGTCGGCTAGTTTGATTGATGCGAGATTTCCATCTGCGCTTGACACAGCGCGCTGGGTCTTAGACATCAGACTACGAAAGCCAGGTCGGTCGCCGTTTAACTGACTTACTGCTCCGCCGAACTTCTCTTGATTGTCGGCACCCCACGCCACGTCACCCAGCAAAGCTTGCTCAACGGGAGGCGGTACTGCGGATTTGCCATCCCAGGCCTTGATGACTTCGCTCGTCTTAGGCATACCGACGACCACTACATCGTTGACGACGGCAGTCTTAAGCACGTTGTAAAGGGGCACCACGAAGAAGACCAGTAGGAACACAGCCAGAGGAAGCACGAGAAGTATTGCCCGCAGACCGCCGCCCTCTTTCAATTTGCGCAGAGGCTGCGGCTTACGACGCGGGCGCTCGGCAGGAACGTAACCGTCCAAATTTGCTTGAGCTTGTTTCATTGTGGCACCACCGAACACGCTTCGGGTGAGAAAGACACGTTCGTCGACTGACCAATCGAAAGCCAGTGGCCAACGCCATTAACGCGAGCCGCGAGCTTAGTGCCCGCGCTGGACATGTGAACCCGCGTGTGGTCGCCTTGGAATACCAAGTCTTCGATGACGACCGGCAGCGAGTTTGCCTGCACTATGCCTTCACCAATCGTCAGTGCCTCTGGCCGAACGGAGAGCACGATGTCTGCGCCTTGACGAAGTCCGTTGTAAGCGCGTCCCTGCACCCTGGACCCATTAGCCAATTGAATTGTGGCGATACCGCTCGACGTGTCAGCAATCGAGCCCGTCATAAGATTCGTTTCACCGATGAACTGTGCAACGAACCGAGTCTTCGGTCGCGAGTAGATGGTTTCCGGCGTGTCAATCTGCTCAATCTTCCCAGCATTGAACACCGCAATCCGGTCAGACATCATGATGGCCTCGTTCATGATGGCCTCGTTCTGGTCATGCGTAACGAACACCACGGTCAGACCGAGCGACTTATGCAACTCACGCAATTCCAATTGCATATGCTCTCGGAGTTGCTTATCTAGCGCGCCAAGCGGCTCGTCCATCAGCACGACCTTCGGCTCAAAGACGAGCGCGCGTGCGAGCGCAATGCGTTGCTGCTGACCGCCAGACAATTGACCGGGCTTGCGTGCACGGACGGAAGACAACTGCACCATGTCGAGCGCCTTGCCGACGCGAGTCGAAATTTCGCTTTTCGACATACCGCGCATTTTCAGCGGAAAGGCAATGTTGTCCGCTATGCTCATGTGAGGGAACAAGGCGTAGTTCTGGAAGACGACACCCATATCGCGAGCATGGGGCGGCAGATGGTCAACTCGCTTCCCGTCAACCAGAATCTTCCCACCTGTCGGCGATTCGAACCCGGCCAGCATCATGAGCATCGTTGTCTTTCCCGACCCCGAGGGGCCGAGCAGACTGACGAACTCTCCGCGATGGATGTCCAGGTTGAGACCGTCGATGACCCTGACGTCACTGTAGCTCTTCGACACCGCGTCGAAATAGATAAATGCACTCACGTCGACCTCCAGTAAATCCCTTGTCCCGAATGTTCGAGGCTTATGGTTGCGGAGCGCACTCATGCGCTCCGCGGACAACTTTTTACTTCGCAAGCCACGCGTTAAAGCGCTGCGTAAGCGGTCCGACATTACCAGTCCAGAAGTCCGCATCCAACGGGATTGACGTCTTCAGGTTTTCGGGGGCGGTGGGAAGTTCCGACGCGTACTGCGCGAGCACCATGGCCTGCGCCTTCACATTGGTCATCCCGTATGCAATGTACTGCGGCAGCTTGGCCTGGACGTCGGGCTTGCTCGCGTAAGCAATAAACTTCATTGCGTCCGCCTTATTCGGCGAACCCTTCAGAATCACCCACGAGTCGACCGCATAGATACTGCCGGGGAAGACGAACTTGAAGTTCTTCTTTTCGCTACGGTTGATGCCAGTGATGCGACCGTTGTAAGCGACGCTCATCACTGCCTGACCGGAGGCGAGAAGCTGAAGAGCAGTCGCACCCGTGTCCCACCAAATGACATCGCCTTTAATCTGGTCAAGCTTCTTGAAGGCACGGTCCACGCCAGCGGGCGTGCTGAGCGTTTTGTAGACGTCCTTCGGCGCGACACCATCAGCCATAAGAGCGAATTCGAGGGTGTACTTCGGACCCTTGCGGAGGGCGCCGCTTGCCTGGGAATTTCTTGGTGTCCCAGAAGTCGGCCCAAGTCGTCGGTCCGTTCTTCAGCATGTTAGCGTCATACGCGAAGCCCGTCGACCAGACCATCGTGCCAACACCACATTCGCTGACCGCGCTCGGAATGAAGTTGCTTTTGCCACCCAGCTGCGACCAGTCCAGCTTCTCGAAGAGCCCGTCTGAACAGCCCTGTCCGAGGTCTTCGGATTCGACCTCAACGACGTCCCAGTTCGGCTCGCCAGCCTTCAATTTCGCCTGAACGACGCCGATGCCGCCGTCCCAGCTCTGGTCGAGCACTGGCTTGCCGAGAATCTGTTGGAAGGGCTTGAAGTTGATTTCTCGCTGAGCATCTTGAAAATTGCCGCCCCACGAGACCACAGTCAGGTCACGCGCTTGTGCAAGGGACGTTGCGCTAGCGAGTACGCCAGCGATACACAAGGCTGCCAAGGATTTAAGCTTAACCACCACGTTCAACCTCTCATGAGATTTGTTTTTCAAGACGCCATGCGGCAGTCAGAGACACTCGCTCTAGACGATACCGCGCAGGACACCGATCGCGTTACCGGACGTTAAAAGCTCCGATAGATGACAATATTTGTCATCAAAAGTTGCTCGTCAAGTTTTAATTACAAATGGATGTCAAATAATCCAATATGAGCGTGCTTATGGCCGTTTTAGGTGACATTGGCTACGCGTTAACCCTTGCCAGTCTTCTGGTTAACACCAAGATTCCGCACCTTCTTTGAAGTGTTCGTTGACAAAATTAAGGAACGCGGCGACTCGGCTGCTCACGTGTTTTTGTTTTTCGTAGAGACCGTACAGCACCTCGTCGGCTTCCTGAGTTTGTCCGGACCGAATTTCTCCCACAGTGCCTGCTTTCAAGTCCGCGCTGAGATGATATTCGAGCAGCCGTACGATGCTTGCCCCGTTGCGGGCAAGCGTGAGCAGCATGTCGCATGATTTGCTCCATATGTCCGCAAGGCGGAAGAGGCAGAGCCTGGAATTTGCGACTCCAACCCCATGCGTTCCACTGCGTGCGCTGTGTGAAGTTGAGCAGCACATGCTGCTTCAAATCGCCTCAGCGTCTGAGGACGACCGTTCTTCTCTAAGAGGCGTTATCAAAATGACGTTCGCAATTGTCGCCAGCATATGATGCAGCAAGCGATTTTCATGAAGGCCACGTGGATGAAGGCGAGCCGTTCGAAGCGGATGC